>JBBDWW010000014.1:0-9732 GCA_040902645.1 Dongiaceae bacterium
GGCGCTGCGCCATGACGAGGCCGTCGCCGCCGCGGAACTGCAGCGGATCAATGTCGCGCGCGCCGAACTCGATCGCGAGGAAGCGCGCGTCGCCGCCGCGCGCCAGGATGCCGGCAACCGGCTCGACGAGGTGCGCGCGGATATCGGTCGCGAGGAAGGCCGTTCGGCCGATGCGGCCGACGCGGAACGACGTTTGCAGGACGAACAGCAGACGCTCGAAACCGAGGATTCCGGCGCCGAAGCGGCGATCGCCGAGGCGCTCGCGCGGGTCGCCGCGGCGGAGCAGACCGTCGGCACCAGCGAGCAGGCGCTCGCCGAGGCAACGACGGCTTTGGCCGATGCCGAAGCACGACAGAACGCGCTCGCGCGCCGCATCGAAGAACTCTCGACCCGCATCGACCGCCTCAGGACGCGGCGCAGCGAACTCGACGACGAGCGCACGCGGCTCGCCGCCGAAGACAGCGACCGCGACGCGCGCGAAGAAGCCGAGCGCCAGGCGGGAGACGCCGATAGCGCATTGCAGGCAGCCCAGGCGCGTGGCCGCGAGGCCGAGTTTGCGCGCACCGCGGCGGCCCTCAACGAGGCCGAAGCGCGCGAGGCGATGCAGAAGGCGGCCGAAGGCCATGGCCGCGCACGCGCCGAGATCGACGCGATCACCGCGCTCATCGCCGAGGGCGAAAGCGATTTCTGGCCGCCGCTGATCGATTCGCTGACCGTCGAACCCGGCTTCGAGATCGCACTGGGTGCCGCGCTGGGCGACGATCTTGCCGCCTCGATCGAGGCCGGCGCCAAGATCCAGTGGCAGCTCATTTCAGATCTCGCGGCCCCGCCGCCGCTGCCGGTCGGCACGCCCCCGCTGTCGCGGCATGTTACCGGGTCGGAACGGCTGCAGCGCCGGCTCGACCAGATCGGCGTCGTCGAAAACGAGGCGACCTGTCGCGCACTGCGCAATCAGTTGCAGCAGGGCCAGCGTCTGGTCACGCGCGACGGCGCAATGTGGCGCTGGGATGGCTATACGGTTTCCGCCGGGACGCCGACGCCGGCCGCCAAGCGGCTGCAGCAGCGCAACCGGCTTACCGAACTGCGCGGCCGGATCGAACCGCTGGCCGCAACCAAGTCCGAGACCGAACAGAATTTCGCCGAACGGCGCCGCATGCTGCTGGCCGCGGTCGCCGAAGACGATGCGGCCCGCCAGGCGGTGCAGGCCGCGTATGAAACCCTCAACGGCGTGCGCGAAACACTGGCACGGCTGCAGCAGGCCGCGGCCGCCGCGGCGTCACGCCGTGCCGCACTCGACGAGGCGCTGACATCGGCCGCGCACGATATCGAGGAAAGCGAGACCGCCCTCGATGCGGCGCATGGCGAACGCGCGGCATTGCCCGACCTCTCCGGCGCGCGTACCCGCGTCGAAACCCTGCGCAACGAGCTTGGCGAACATCGCTCCGCCATGATCGCCGCCCAGAGCGCGGCAGCACAGATCGAACGCGACACCGCGTTGCGTCGTCAGCGGCTTGCAACCATCGCCGAAGAGCGGCTTTCCTGGGTCGAGCGCGCGGCAGCGGCCGTGCAGCAGCTCGCGGCGCTGGGCAAGCGCGGCGAATCGATCGAGGCCGAAATCACGCGGCTCGATGCGCGCCCCGCCGAGATCGCCGAAGAACGCCACCGTCTGCTCGACCTTGCCGATGCGGCCGAAGCGAAGCGCCGCGAGGCAGCCGACCGTCTCGCCGCCGGCGAGACACGGTTGGCCGATGCGGAAAAAATCCTGAAGGCTGCCGAAGCGGCACACGGCGTCGCGCGCGAAAATCGCGTGCGCGCCGAGGCCGGCGTCGAACAATCCGTACAGGCGCTTGCCGTCGTTGCCGATCGCTCGCACGAGAAGCTCGAATGTGCGCCCGAGGATGCGCTCGCGCTGGCCGAGCTCGATCCCGGCGAGGATCTGCCGGGGCGCGACGAGATCGAAACGCGCACCCAGCGGCTGATCCGCGAGCGCGAGAATATCGGCCCGGTCAATCTGCGCGCCGAGGCGGAAGCCGCCGAACTCGACCAGCAGATCATGGGCCTGCAATCCGAGCGCGGCGATCTCGTGACCGCGATCTCGCGGCTGCGCCAGGGCATCGCGAGCCTCAATCGCGAGGGTCGCGAACGGCTGTTGGCGGCGTTCGAGATCGTAAACACCCATTTCCGGACGTTGTTCACCCGCCTGTTCGGCGGTGGCGAGGCGCATCTGTCGCTGACCGAGGCCGACGATCCCCTCGAAGCCGGGCTCGAGATCATGGCCCGCCCGCCGGGCAAGCGCCTTCAGGTGATGTCGCTGCTCTCGGGCGGCGAGCAGGCGATGACCGCGCTGTCGCTACTGTTCGCCGTCTTTTTGACCAATCCGGCACCGATCTGCGTGCTGGACGAGGTGGACGCCCCGCTGGACGACGCGAACGTCGACCGGTTCTGCACCCTCGTCGAAGAGCTCGCCCATTCGACCGCGACCCGCTTCATGATCATCACCCATCACCGCATGACGATGGCCCGGATGGACCGGCTTTACGGGGTCACGATGTCCGAACGCGGGGTTTCGCAACTGGTCTCGGTCGACCTCGGCGAGGCCGAGCGGCTGCGCGATGCGGGCTAGGTCGGCGGCGCGACATTTTGCCCTTATTTCAACCCGTTAACCCCCTTTTCGTTGGCTTGACAGGGTTTAGGGCCCTAACTAAGGTGCGCCGCGCCTGCGCCGCTTTGTTGCGGCGCAACCGTTTTTGGCCAGGACGATGACCAGGGTTCGCGGCCCATCACCGCTCGACGATCTCAACCGACGCCTTGCGGCCATCCGCGAGCGGCGGCGCGACGATGCGAGCGAGACGGGACCCGACGATACCGCGAAGAGCGCGATGGGATATGCGCTCCGGATTGGCGTCGAACTGGTGGCGGGGCTTGTCGTCGGGGGCGGCATGGGGTGGCTCTTGGATTTGTGGCTGGGTACCAGCCCGTTCCTGCTGATCCTGTTCTTCTTCCTCGGCGCCGCGGCGGGCATGGTGAACGTGTGGCGGGCGACCAGGACAATGAACCTGCCCGACACGCCCGGGGACTGATGCCTCGGGGGCTTTTCGCAGGGAACTGACGGGCGCAGCAGGCCAGCGCGTCCGGAACGGTCAAGGATTAACCGGCTGGCCAGGACGGGAAGCCTCAGGTGGCGACAGAAGCGGATCACGGCGCCGGCGGCCATAGCCCCCTCGCACAGTTCGAGATCAAGCGCCTCGTCGATATCAATGTCGGCGGCGTCGACGCCTCGATCACCAATTCGACCGTCTGGATGCTGATCGCGATCGCCGCGATCACGCTGTTCATGGTCATCGGCATGCGCCGCGGCGCGCTGGTGCCGGGCCGCTGGCAGTCGATGACCGAGATGTCCTATGAATTCGTCGCCGGCATGCTGCGCGACAATGTGGGAACCGCGGGCCGGCGCTATTTCCCGTTCATCTTCACGCTCTTCATGTTCGTCCTGTTCTGCAATCTGCTCGGGATGATCCCCTACAGCTTCACGGTCACCAGCCATATCATCGTCACCTTCGCGCTCGCCGCGGTCGTGTTCATCGGCGTGACGATCATCGGCTTCGCGCGCCACGGTGCGCATTTCCTGAAACTCTTCGTGCCCTCGGGCGTGCCGATCTTCCTGCTGCCGCTGCTGATCGTGATCGAGCTGATCTCGTATCTGATCCGCCCGGTCAGCCTTTCGGTGCGACTGTTCGCCAACATGCTGGCCGGCCACACCATGCTGAAAGTGTTCGGCGGATTCGTGGTAGCGCTCGGGATCATCGGCGGCTGGGCGCCGCTCGCCTTCGTCGTCGCCTTGACCGGCCTCGAGATCCTGATCGCCTTCCTCCAGGCCTATGTGTTCGCAGTGCTCACCTGCATTTATCTCAACGATGCGATCAACCTGCATCATTGAGCAATCGATCCACAATCCAATCAACCTCAGGAAAAGGGAAACAGGACCATGGAAGCTGATGCAGCAAAGTTGATCGGTGCGGGTCTCGCAACGATCGCGCTCGCCGGCGTCGGTGTCGGCATCGGTAACATCTTCGGCAATTTCGTCGCGGGCGCATTGCGCAATCCGGCGGCGGCACCGAAGGTGTTCGGTAACGTGTTACTGGGTTTCGCGCTGACGGAAGCGATCGCGCTGTTCGCGCTCGTCATCGCGATGCTGCTGCTGTTCGTGTTCTAAGGTCGGAACCGACAATCGTTTCCGAAGTCAGGGGCCGGCGCGGGATCGTCAACGTCACAACCCGCACGGCCCGATAAGGAACCGGGACCAGCATGCCGCAACTCGATTTCGCCGATTATCCGCCGCAGCTCATCTGGCTGGCGATCACCTTTGTGCTGCTCTATTTCCTGATGTCGCGGCTGGCTCTGCCGGGCGTGTCTCGGGTGCTGGCGCGGCGTCAGGCGAAGATCGCGAGCGATCTCGAAGCCGCCGAGAAGCGTCGCGCCGAGGCCGAAGAGGCGCTCGCCAACTATGAGAAGACGCTTGCCGAAGCCCGCCGCGAGGCGCAGGCGGCGGTCAAGGCGGCCGGCGACGAGATGGCGAAGCAGCAGGCACAGCGCGAAGCGACGTTCGCCGCCGAAATCGGCAAGCGCATCCGCGAGGCCGAAGCGCAGATCGACGCCGCGAAGCAGCGCGCACTTACGGAAACCCGGAACGTGGCCGGCGAGATCGCGGGTTCGATCACCGCGAAGCTCGCACAGCTGACGCCGGGCGCCGACCAGATAGCGGCGGCGGTCGATGCCGTGCGTCGGGAGCGTGCCTGAGATGGACCATCTTTTCTCCGCCCCGGAATTCTGGGTCGCCGTCGCCTTCGTCCTTTTCATCGTGCTGGCGGGGCGGCAGATCTGGCGCTTCATCGCGAAGGCGCTCGATGCGCGTGCCGAACGGATCCGCCGCGAGATCGAGGAAGCGCAGCGGCTCCGTCAGGAAGCGGAAGCGTTGCTCGCCGAGTATCGGAAGAAGCAGAGCGAGGCGCGGCGCGAGGCCGAAGCGATCGTCGCGCATGCCCGCAGCGAAGCGGAACGCCTGCGCCGGGACGCGGAAGAATCGGTCCGGCAGACGCTGGAACGCCGCGAGCGCCAGGCGCTCGACAAGATCGCGCAGGCCGAAGCGCAGGCTGTCGCCGACGTGCGCAACGAGGCGGTCGACGTGGCGGTCGCCGCGGCGCGCCGCCTGCTCGCCGGCTCGATGGACGAAAAGCGCAGCCGCGCGATCACCGACAAGGCGATCGCCGAGGTCGAACGCGGGCTGCAATAAAGTCGGACCGACATCCGGTTCGGTTGTCGCGGCGGCCTTCGAGTCGCCGTTTTCGTTTGCCGTATCCGTTCCGATCGATGCGGGATGCTGCGACGTAATCCTCGACCTATTCTCAATCGTCATCGCCGGGCTTGACCCGGCGATCCACAGTCCCGCCAGCTTCCTCTCACCGACGAGATCACGTTTGCCGATCGGTGGATGCCCGGGTCAAGCCCGGGCATGACGAAGTATTTTTTACGGTGCGCTCGCCCGGCCTCCTCTCTTTCGGGAGCGTGGGCCGCGGTTCGATCATCGCGACGAACGAGACTTACCGTTTACTTCCGGCTTCCTCGGCGAGCGCCGCCAACGCCGCGCCTTCGAGCCGGTAATGCTGCCACTGGTCGAGCTGATAGAGGCCGATCCGTTCGTAAAACTGTTTTGCCGGATTCCAGTGCAGCACATTGAGATCGACGCGCGGACAGCCGCGCACTGCGGCGACGGCCGCGACTTCCGCCATCAGACGGCGGCCGAGCCCCGTGCCGCGCGCCTCGTCGCGCACGTAGAGCTCTTCGATATGGATGCCGGGGCGACCCTCCCAGGTCGAGTAATTGGGACAGAAGAGCGTGAAGCCGAGGGCGCGGCCATCGTCGCGCTCGGCGATCAGGATTTCGCAGGCGGGCTTCGGGCCGAACGCATCGCGCAGCAGATCGGCCTCGGTCAGCAGCACCCGCTCCGGCGCCTCGCGCTCATAGACCGCAAGCTCGACCACCATGCGCTGGATTTCGGCCGCATCTGCCTTCACCGCGCGGCGGATCGCGGCGGTTTTCATCGTATCCGGCATCGGTTACTCCGCGGCTTCGCTGGCAGGCTGGGACGGCATCCAGCGCAAGACGGGATGGCGCGCGGCCGCCGTCTCGTCGAGCCGGCGGCGCGGTGAAAAGCGCGGCGCATCGAGGAAGCGCTGCTTGTCGCCTTCCTTCGCGGCCTTTGCCAATGCCCCCATCGTCTCGATGAAACGGTCGAGCGAATCCTTGCTCTCGGTTTCCGTCGGTTCGATCAGCATGGCGCCATGCACGACCAGCGGGAAATACATCGTCATCGGGTGATAGCCCTCGTCGATCATCGCCTTCGCGAAATCGAGCGTGGTAACGCCGGTGCCCTTGAGGAACTCGTCGTCGAACAAAGCCTCATGCATGCAGGTGCCGGGAAAGGCCGGGCTCATCTCGCCCTTGAGTGCGGCCAGGATGTAATTCGCATTCAGCACCGCATCGCCCGAAACCTGCGCGAGCCCGTCGCCGCCATGGCTCATCATGTAGGCGAGCGCGCGCACGAACATGCCCATCTGGCCGTGAAAGCCCTTGAGCCGCCCAAACGATTTGCCGTCGAAAGCCTGTTCGACCAGGCGGAACCCCTCGGCGTCGTGCACCACGAACGGCAGCGGCACATAGGAGGCGAGCTTGTCGGAAAATACGACCGGCCCTGCCCCCGGCCCGCCGCCGCCATGCGGCGTCGAGAAGGTCTTGTGCAGATTGATATGCATGCAGTCGACGCCGAGGTCGCCCGGCCGGACGCGGCCGACGATCGCGTTGAAATTTGCGCCGTCGCAATAGAAATAGGCGCCTATCTTGTGCAGCGCGTCGGCGATCTCGACGATGTCGCGCTCGAACAGCCCGCAGGTGTTCGGATTGGTCAGCATGATCGCGGCGACGTCGGGTCCGAGCTTTTCGCGAAATGCCTTGAGATCGACCCTGCCGCTGGCGTCGGCCGGAATCGGGTCGACCGTGAAACCGCAGGCGACCGCCGTTGCCGGGTTGGTGCCGTGCGCCGATTCCGGCACCAGCACGCGGCGGCGCTTGTCGCCGCGATCGTCGAGCGCGGCGCGGATCGCCATCATGCCGCAGAGTTCGCCATGCGCGCCGGCACCGGGCGAGAGCGCGACCGCCGGCATGCCGGTCAATGTCTTCAGCCAGTGCGCGACCTGTTCCATCAATTCGAGCGCGCCCTGCACGGTGCGGATCGGTTGCAGCGGATGCAGGTCGGCTAGACCCGGCATGCGCACCGCGCGTTCGTTGAGCCGCGGATTATGCTTCATCGTGCACGAGCCGAGCGTGTAGAGGCCCATGTCGATCGCGTAGTTCTTCTGGCTGAGCCTTGTGTAGTGCCGCACGATCTGCGGCTCCGAAAGGCCCGGCAGGCCGATCGGCCCCTTGCGCTCGAGCCCGCCCAAGCGCGATTTCACCTTGGGTGGCGCGGGCAGGTCGACGCCGCAGCGGCCCGGCCGGTCCTGCTCGAACAGAAGCTGTTCCTCGAGCCGCAACCCGCGGTCGCCCGAAAACGTGTCGGTGATCGGATCGGGCTTCATCACAGGATCTCCCCGAGCGCGGCGGCGAAGGCGTCCATCTCGGCCATCGTGTTGGTTTCGGTCGCGGTCACGATCAAAAGATTCGATAGCGCCGGATCGTCCGGCCAGAAGCGCGAGGCTGGAATGCCGCCGAGAATATTGCGTTCGACCAGACGATCGACCACGCCCGCGGCCGGACGTGGCAGCCGTACCGTGAACTCATTGAAGAAGGCCTCGTTGAGCAGCGTGACACCCTTGATCGCGCCGAGCCGTTCGGCGAGTTGCACCGCGGCTGCGTGATTGAGGGCGGCCAACCGGCGAAATCCTTCCTCGCCGAGCAAGGCCAGATGAATCGTAAAGGCGAGCGCGCACAGCCCGGAATTGGTGCAGATATTGCTGGTCGCCTTCTCGCGGCGGATATGCTGCTCGCGCGTCGCCAGGGTCAGCACCCAGCCGCGCCGCCCGTCCACATCGAGCGTTTCGCCGACCAGGCGGCCCGGCATCTGGCGCACATATTTCTCGCGCGCAGCGAACAGGCCGAGATAGGGCCCGCCGAAACCGAGCGCATTGCCGATCGACTGGCCCTCGGCGATCACGATATCCGCGCCCATCGCGCCGGGCGATTCGACCGCGCCGAGCGACACGGTTTCGCCCACCGCGACGATCAAAAGCGCGTCTTTTTCGCGGCAGGCCGCACTCAGTTTGCGCAGATCGCGCAGATGACCGAAGAAACTCGGATTCTGCACGATGACGCAGGCGGTCTCGCCATCGATGCGCGCGATCAGATCTTCGTCGCCCTCGGGATCCGGCGGTGCCTGATCGAGACCGATTTCGAGGAAGCGCGCATGGGTCGCGGTAATCTCCGCATAATGCGGATGCAAGCCGCCGGAAACGACGGCGCGGGTCCGGCGCGTGACGCGCGTTGCCATCATCACGGCTTCGGCCGCCGCGGTCGCGCCGTCATACATCGAGGCGTTCGCGACATCCATCCCGGTGATCAGCGCGACCTGGGTCTGGAACTCGAACAGATATTGCAGCGTGCCCTGGGTGACCTCGGGCTGGTAGGGCGTATAGGACGTCAGGAACTCGCCGCGCTGGATCAGATGATCGACGGCCGCCGGCACATGATGGCGATAGGCGCCGCCGCCGAGGAAACAGGCGGCCTGCCCGGCATTGAGATTCTTTGCCGCCAACGCGGCAATCGCACGCTCGACTTCGAGCTCGCCCTGATGATCGGGCAGATCGAGCGGCTTTGAGAGCCGCGCGCGCTTCGGCACATCGCCATAGAGCGCCTCGATCGAGGCGACGCCGATCTTCGCCAGCATGTCGCGGCGGTCGCCATCGGTCAGCGGCAGATAGCGCATCAGTGCAGTCCCTCGATGAATTTCTTGTACGCGCCCGCATCCATCAGCCCGTCGAGCTGGGATTTGTCGGCGATGCGGATCTTCACGAACCAGCCGGCACCGGTCGCATCGGCATTGACCGTGCCCGGTTCGCCGACCAGTCCGTCATTCGCCTCGACGATCTCGCCGGTCACTGGCGCGTAAACTTCGCTCGCCGCTTTGACCGATTCGATGACCGCCATGTCCTTGCCCTTCTCGACCTTACGGCCGACCGCGGGCAGTTCGACGAACACCACGTCGCCGAGCTGCTCCTGCGCGTAGTCGGTGATGCCGACCGTGCCGACGTCGCCGTCGACGCGTATCCATTCATGCTCGTCGGTGTAAAGGACCTGGCTCATGGTTCGTTTCCTTCGTTCAGTCGCGGTGATAGCGGGTTTGGATGAACGGCAAGGCGGCAATCGTCGCCGGTATCGCCTGGCCGCGAATATCGACGGCGAGCGGCGTGCCGATGCCTGCGAATTGGGCCGCGACATAGCCCATCGCGACCGGCGCCTCGAGGCTCGGCCCATAGCCGCCGCTGGTGATTTCGCCGATCGCGGCGCCTGTCGGATCAAGAATCGCGCCATGCGCGCGGGCCGGGCTGCGGCCCTGCGGCAGCAGGCCGACACGCCGGCGCTTCGGACCCTCCGCCAGCTCGGCGAGAATGCGCCTGGCGCCGGGAAAACCGCCTTCGGCGCGACGGCGCTTGCCGATCGCCCATTCGATGCCGGCTTCGACCG
>JBBDWW010000015.1:0-9720 GCA_040902645.1 Dongiaceae bacterium
GGACCGTGGTGCCGGTGATGATCCTGGTCGCGATCGCGATCCCGTCCTTCAAGCTGATGTATTACGCCGATCGCATCGAAGAAGCCGAGATGACGATCAAGGCGATCGGGCGTCAGTGGTACTGGTCCTACGAGTATCCCGATTACGGTAACTTCACCTTCGACGCGTTGATGGTGCCCGAAGCGGAGCTGACCGACCCGTCGAAACGGCTGCTAGCGACCGACACGCATGTGATCCTGCCGGTCGACACCAACATCCGCCTCTTGGTCACCGGCAGCGATGTCATCCACGCCTGGACGATCCCGGCCTTCCACGTGAAGCTCGATGCGATCCCCGGCCATGTGAACGAAAGCTGGTTCCACGTCACCGAAGTGGGGACGTATTACGGACAGTGCTCGGAACTTTGCGGCGTCGGACATGCCTACATGCCGATCGTCGTCGAGATCGTATCCAAGGAAGCATTCGCCGAATGGGTCGTCGCGGCCCAGGAAGAATATGCCCGGGTCAATGCGCCGGCTGCCGCCGTGGCGCAGCTCGAAAGCGCGGGCAACTGAGAATCGGGAGAGGCACAGGACAATGAACAACCCATCCGCCAGCCACGCGCACGACCATGGCCATAACCCCACGGGCTGGAAGCGCTTCCTCTATTCGACCAACCACAAGGACATCGGCACGATGTATCTTGTGCTGGCGGTCGTGGCGGGCCTGATCGGCGGGTTCTTCTCGCTACTGATGCGCCTCGAACTGCAGGAGCCCGGCGTCCAGTATCTGCTGACGGCCGCCGGCGATCCCGATGGTCAGTTCTGGAACGTCATTGTTTCCGCACACGGCCTCATCATGGTGTTCTTCCTGGTGATGCCGGCGATGATCGGCGGGTTCGGCAACTGGTTCGTGCCGCTGATGATCGGCGCGCCGGACATGGCCTTCCCGCGCATGAACAATATCAGCTTCTGGCTGCTGATCCCCTCGTTCGCGCTGCTGATCGGCTCGGCATTCGTCGGCGAAGGCGCCGGCACCGGCTGGACGATCTATCCGACCCTCTCGAGTTCGATCGGCCATCCGGGGCCGTCGGTCGATATGGCAATCTTCGCGCTGCATCTCGCCGGTGCTTCGTCGATTCTCGGTGCGATCAACTTCATCACGACAATCTTCAACATGCGCGCGCCGGGCATGACGCTGCACAAGATGCCGCTGTTCGTCTGGTCGGTGCTGGTGACGGCTTTCCTGCTGCTGCTCTCGCTGCCGGTGCTCGGCGGTGCCATCACCATGCTGCTGACCGACCGCAATTTCGGCACCTCGTTCTTCGATCCGGCCGGCGGCGGCGATCCGGTGCTGTTCCAGCATCTGTTCTGGTTCTTCGGCCACCCCGAAGTGTACATCCTGATCCTGCCGGGCTTCGGCATGATCAGCCATATCGTGTCGACATTCTCCAGGAAACCGGTGTTCGGCTATCTCGGCATGGCCTACGCCATGGTCGCGATCGGCTTTGTCGGCTTCATCGTGTGGGCGCACCACATGTTCACCGTCGGCATGGATGTCGATACGCGTGCCTATTTCACCGCGGCAACGATGGTGATCGCGGTACCGACAGGCGTGAAGATATTCTCCTGGATCGCCACGATGTGGGGCGGCTCGATCCGCTTCACGACGCCGATGTTGTGGGCCTGCGGCTTCATCTTTCTGTTTACGGTCGGCGGCGTGACCGGCGTCGTGCTCGCGAACATGGGCATCGATATCGCCTTGCACGACACCTATTACGTGGTGGCACATTTCCACTACGTGCTGTCGCTCGGCGCGGTGTTCTCGATTTTCGGCGGGTTCTATTACTGGTTCGGCAAGATGTGCGGTCGCCAGTATCCGGAATGGGCCGGAAAGCTGCATTTCTGGCTGACCTTCATCGGCGTGAACGTGACGTTCTTCCCGATGCATTTCCTGGGTCTTGCCGGCATGCCGCGACGCATTTCCGATTATCCCGATGCGTTCGGCGGCTGGAACTATGTCGCTTCCTACGGTTCGTACATCTCGTTCGCGGCAACGGTGTTTTTTATCGGAATCGTGATTTACACGCTGGTCGCCGGCAAAAAAGTCGGAGCCAATCCGTGGGGCGAGGGCGCTACAACCTTGGAATGGACGGTAAGTTCACCGCCGCCGTTCCACTCGTTCGATGAGCTGCCGCGCGTCAAATAGCGGCAGAGCGAAATTTATCGCGAGCGGCTCCGCAATTCTGATGTGCGGAGCCGGCCGTATTCGGGAGACCGTTCGAACGAATGGCTGATGCGTTGCAAATGGTGGGAGTAGGAAACGAGACGCTGTCGCGGGCGCTGCCGAGCCGCGTTTTCTCGGGCGCGAGCGTCGGCGATTTCGTTCAGCTTCTGAAGCCGCGCGTCATGTCGCTTGTGGTGTTCACCGGGTTTATCGGCATCGTGTCGGCACCGACCCCGATGCATCCTGTGCTGGCGGCGGTCGCCATCCTCTGCATTGCGGTTGCAGCCGGCGCCGCCGGCGCGATCAACATGTGGTACGATCGCGATATCGACGCGGTGATGACGCGGACCTGTGCGCGGCCAATTCCGGCCGGCCGGGTCGATCCCAACGAGGCGCTTACGTTCGGTGTCGTGCTTTCGCTGTTTGCCGTTGCCCTCATGGGCCTCGCGATCAACTGGCTGGCAGCGGGCCTGCTGGCGTCAGCGACCTTGTTCTACGTCTTCGTCTATACGATCTGGCTCAAACGCCGCACGCCGCAGAACATCGTGATCGGCGGCGCCGCCGGCGCCTTCCCGCCGATGATCGGCTGGGCGGCCGCAACCGGCTCGCTTGGTATCGAGCCGATCGTGCTGTTCCTGCTGATCTTCATGTGGACTCCGCCGCATTTCTGGGCGCTGGCGCTCTATCGCACAGGCGACTATGCGCGTGCCGGCGTGCCGATGCTGCCGGTCGTGGCCGGTGCGCGCGCGACGAAGTTGCAGATGCTGGTCTACACCGTGCTGCTGCTGCCTGTGGCGCTGGCGCCCTGGTATCTCGGCATGACCGGGCCGCTCTATGGCATAGCCGCGCTGGTTCTGGGTCTCCTGTTCATTGCGGCGGCTGTCGCGGTCTGGCTGGACGCAGGCGAGCGCAGCGCGCGGCGCATGTTCGGCTTTTCGATCCTCTATCTCTTTCTGCTGTTCGCGATAATCGGAATCGACCGGGCGCCCGGGCTGCTTGCGCTGCTGCGGAGTGCGGCGGCCTGATGGATGGGCCGCAGAATGACATTGAAAGAGAACGCAAGCGTCGGCTGCGCATGCGCAATCTTGCGCTGGCCGCGGTTCTGGTGGCGTTCGTGGTAATCGTCTACGTGGTTTCGATCGTCAGGATGGGTGGCGAATGAACGCAGCTTCGAGACGGCGCAACGGCAGGACAGCGATCTGGCTGGCGGGCGTGCTCGTGGCCATGATCGGCCTGACCGCAGCCTCAGTCCCGCTTTATCGCCTGTTCTGCCAGGTCACCGGATTTGGCGGCACGACACAGCGCGCCGACGCGGCGCCGGGCGCCTTCGGCAGCGAAACCGTCACCGTTCGTTTCAATGCCGATTCAATGCAGCAGCTCGGCTGGGAATTCCAGCCGGTCGAGCGTGCCGTCGCGCTGCGCGTCGGCGAACCGGCGCTGGCTTATTATCGCGCGCACAATCTGACGGCACGGAATTCGACGGGCACCGCGACGTTCAATGTGACGCCGCTCGATGCCGGGCAGTACTTCGTCAAGGTCGATTGCTTCTGCTTTACCGAACAGATGCTGGCGCCGGGCGAAACCGTCGACATGCCGGTCCAGTTCTATGTCGATCCGGCGATTCTCGACGATCCGGATTTCAATCAGCTTCGCACCATCACGCTCTCCTATACGTTCTTTCCCGTGACGCCGGATGGCGACGCGGCGCAGCTTTCCGAGGCCGATACGGCCGACGAGACCATCGACGAGGTCAATTGAGTTTCGGTCCGGAGACCAGATCCGGATCGGCGATCGAACAGGAATGAGGAACCGATGAGCACCCACGCCGCAGACGCAAAGCATCCCTATCATCTGGTCGATCCCAGCCCGTGGCCGGCCGTGGGCGCGATCGGCGCCGGCGTCCTGGCGGTCGGGCTTGTGCTGTTCATGCACGACGTCGTTGCCTGGGTCTGGCCGATCGGCATCGCGCTGATTCTGGCCACGATGTTTTTCTGGTGGCGCGATGTGGTGCGCGAAGCAACCTTTGAGGGCCATCACACGCCGATCGTCCAGATCGGTATGCGCTACGGCATGCTGCTGTTCATCGCCTCCGAAGTGATGTTCTTTTCGGCCTTCTTCTGGGCGTTCTTCAATGCCTCGATCTGGCCGATGGAAGCGACCGGCGGGGTCTGGCCGCCGACGGGCGTGCTGCCGTTCGATCCGTTCCAGCTGCCGCTGCTCAATACGCTGATCCTGCTGACCTCGGGCGTAACCGTCACCTGGGCGCACCATGCGTTGCGCGAAGGCGATCGCAAGGGTCTGCTGCAGGGGCTCGGTCTCACGATCCTGCTCGGCCTCACCTTTACCGGCGTCCAGGCCTACGAGTATGCGCATGCCGCGTTCGGGTTCCGCGACGGCATCTACTCGTCGACTTTCTACATGGCGACCGGCTTTCACGGCGCGCATGTCATCATCGGCACGATCTTTCTGATCGTCTGCTGGTTCCGCGCCTGGGCCGGCCATTTCAAGCCGGAGCATCATTTCGGCTTCGAAGCGGCCGCCTGGTATTGGCACTTCGTCGACGTCGTCTGGTTGTTCCTGTTTTTCTGCATCTATATCTGGGGCTCGGGCGCGGGCCCCTATGCCGGCCACTGACGGCAGCACAGCACGGCGCCTCCGGTTCGGCGCGTCGGATTGCAGATCCGCCGTGCCGGGCGCAACGACAGTGCTGGTAACATGATGTTGCCGCCGATGCCCTTCGCAGGGCACTCGGCTGCGGCGTCGTTCTAGCCGGCCCGGGTTGGAGCCCCATGACATCGTTTCACGCCACGCAGTCGCCGATCGCAACCGGGCTCGCCTGCCGCTGCCCGCGCTGCGGCCGCGGTCCGTTGTTCACCGGCCTTCTCAAGGTTCGCGAACGCTGCACCGCCTGCGGGCTCGATCTTGCCTGGGCGGACAGCGCCGATGGGCCGGCAGTATTCGTGATCTTCATCGTCGGCGCGCTCGCGACGCTGCTGGCCCTGCTGGTCGAGGCCTGGTTCGAGCCCGCCTATTGGGTGCATGTGGTCTTGTGGCCGCCGGTCATTCTCGGCGGTTCGTTGCTGCTGCTGCGACCCGCGAAGGGCATTCTGATTTCGCTTCAGTATCGCCATAAGGCGGGCGAAGCCCGACGCGACAACGGCACCGGAGATGCACCGCAATGACCGCCTCGGCGCGCCGCTTCCGGCCGAGATTCTGGCCCACTTTCTGGGCGATGCTTGGCGTCGCCCTGATGCTTGGGCTCGGCGTCTGGCAGATCGATCGGCTCGGCACCAAGCAGGATATGATCGCCGAGCGTGAGGCCCGGCCGGCGCTCGAAGCGCTCGATGCCACCGAGCTGCTGGCGATCGGCGATGCGGCGCCGTTCGAGTTTCGCCGCGTCGAACTGACCGGCCGTTACCTGCACGAGCGCGAGATGCTGCTTCTGGCGCGCTCGATGAACCGCAATGTCGGCTTTCAGGTCGTCACGCCCTTCGTGCTCGAAACCGGCGAAGAGCTGCTCGTCAATCGCGGCTGGATACCCTCGGAGCGCGAAGATACTGCCGACCGCGCCGAAGGCCAGATCGAAGGCAAGGTGACGATCGAGGCGCTGGTGCGCCGCCCTGGCACGCCGCACTGGCTGGTGCCGGATAACGTACCCCCTGCGGGTACGACGGGTGGCGGGGCCGGCGGGGCGGGCGGCGGCGAATGGTACTGGATGGAGTTGCCGGCAATGCGTGCGGCGGCCGGGTTGGCACCAGGCGGGCCGCCACTCTATCTCGAGGCGACGGCGTCGGACGTGCCGGGCGGCTTCCCGATCGGCGGGCAGACCCGCCTCGAGCTGCGCAACGATCATCTGCAATATGCGATCACCTGGTTTCTGCTCGGTGGCGCGCTGGCGGTCATCTGGTTCCTGTTTCACTGGCGGCGCGAGGAGCCGGGCGGCACGAAGGAGGGCGGCACGATCGCCGGCGGAACGAAGGCCGGGGAGGAATCATGAGCGATGGCGGCCGGCAATATCGCAACAGCAAGGGTGGGAACGCCTATCCAAGCTTCACGCACGGCGTGCGCGACGGCGAGTATGTGTTCGTCTCGGGCCAGATTGCGGCCGACAAACGCGGTGCACCCGTCGCACTCGGCGACATCGAAGCCGAGACCCGCGCGGCGATGGATCTGCTCGGCGGCGTTCTTGCCGAGTTCGGTTTGTCCTACGCCGATCTGGTGAAGGTCGGCATCTTCATGACCAATCTCGACGAGTTCGATACGATGGATGCGGTCTATGCGACCTATTTTCCGGCGGGCAAAGTGCCGGCGCGCACCTGCGTCGAGGCGCGCCGCATTCTCTCCGGCTGCCGGATCGAGATCGACGGCATCGCGCGGGCAAGATAGCGGCGGGGGCCCAACGTCCAACAATCCGCCCGCCTTGCTCCCCCTAAACCCCGCAGACTAGGTTAGCCGCGATCTTGCGGGGCTGGCCGGTCCGACACCGATTGCAGAACCATCCAAGATCGGTGCCATGGCCCGTTCCTGCCGGCAGAAATGCCCGAAACGGAGGAGTTTTTTGCGCTATCGGAGCACCAGGGGCGAAGCCCAAGCGCTCGATTTCGAGGCGGTGTTGCTGGCGGGGCTGGCCGGCGATGGCGGCCTCTATCTGCCCGAGCATTGGCCCGCGTTCGACCGCGGCGCCCAGGCTCGGCTGCGCGGCCGTTCCTTTACCGAACTCGCGCAGGCGCTGTTCGGGCCGTTCGTCGGCGACACGGTCCTGCCGGCCGATCTCGCCGTGATGCTGGATGAAGCCTATGCGGTCTTCGACGATCCCGACGTCGCGCCGTTGCGCGAGATCGAGCCCGGTTTGCACATCATGGAGCTGTTTCACGGGCCGACGCTCGCCTTCAAGGATGTCGCGTTGCAGCTTGTCGGACGCCTGTTCGATCACGTGCTGGCGCGGCGCGGCAAACGCATCACCATCGTCGGTGCCACGTCGGGCGATACCGGTTCGGCCGCGATCGAGGCCTGCCGCGACCGCGAGGCGATCGACATTTTCATCCTGCATCCCAAGGGGCGCGTGTCCGAGGTGCAGCGTCGGCAGATGACGACCGTCCGGTCGTCGAACGTGCACAATATTGCGATCGAAGGCAGTTTCGACGACTGCCAGGATCTCGTGAAGGCAATGTTCAACGACCGCGCGTTCCGCGCCGACATGGCGCTCTCGGCCGTCAACTCGATTAACTGGGCGCGGATCATGGCGCAGATCGTCTATTACGCCTATGGCGCGCTGACGCTCGCCCGCAACGGCGGCCGCGTGAATGACGGTCTGGTCGACTTCGCGGTGCCGACCGGCAATTTCGGCAATGTCTATGCCGGCTATGCCGCGAAACAGATGGGATTCCCGATCGGGCGGCTGATCGTCGCCTCGAACCGCAACGACATCCTCACGCGATTCTTCGAGAGCGGGACGATGGCGGCGGAAGAGGTGGCGCCGACGCTGAGCCCGAGCATGGATATCCAGGTCTCGTCCAATTTCGAGCGGCTGCTTTACGATCTCTGCGACGGCGACGGAGCGAGGGTCGCAGCCCTGATTGCTGAATTCCGGAAGACCGGTCGCTTTTCCGTCGAACCCGCGCAGCTTGCACGGGCCCGGGCGATCTTCGATGCCTTCCGGCTTGACGATCAAGGCACAAGCGCCGAAATGGCGCGGCTCTATCGCGAAAGCGGACTGTCGGTCGATCCGCATAGTGCCATCGGCATCGCCGCCGCCCGCGCGCACAAGGCGCAAAGCGTTACACCGGTCATCGCGCTGGCGACTGCGCATCCGGCCAAATTTCCGGATGCGGTCGAGGCGGCGACCGGCGTTCGACCCGTGCTGCCGCATCGGCTCGCGGACCTGCTGCAAAGAGAGGAGCGTTACATCGTGCTTCCCAACGATCTGGCCGACGTCGAGGCCCATGTGCGCGCGCATCGTCGTGCCGGCGAGGCGGCCTGATGCCGATCTCCCGTAGCACCGACAGCATCGGCGTCACCAGGCTTGCGAACGGGCTGACCGTCGCAACCGATTTTATGCCGGGCATTGAGACCGTCTCGGTCGGCGTATGGGTCGGTGTCGGCACGCGTCACGAACCGGAAAAACTCAACGGCATCTCGCATCTGCTCGAACACATGGCCTTCAAGGGCACCGAGCGGCGCAGCGCTATCGACATTGCCATCGAGATCGAATCGGTCGGCGGCAATCTGAATGCCTATACCGGTCGCGAACGCACCTGCTACTACGCGAAGATGCTGGCCGGCGACCTGCCGCTGGCGCTCGATATCCTTGCCGACATTCTCCAGCACAGCAAATTCGATGCCGCCGAGCTCGAACGCGAGCGTCATGTGATCCTGCAGGAGATCGGCCAGGCCGAGGACACGCCGGACGACATCGTGTTCGACCATTTCCAGGAAACCGCCTACCCCGGACAGGCGCTGGGCTGGCCGGTGCTCGGCCGCAGCGAGGTGATTCGCGGACTCGACCGGGGCACCGTCGCCGGGTACATGGCAGCGCATTACGGTGCGAAGAGCATGATCGTTGCGGCGGCCGGGCAGGTCGTTCACGACGATTTCGTGCGCCGCGTCGAGGCGCTGTTCGGCTCGGTCAAATCGACCAACGGTGCCGCCCCGACGCCCGGCCGCTATCGCGGCGGCGATCTGCGGGTCGAGCGCCCGCTGGAACAGGTGCATCTGGTGCTGGGATTTGAGGGGGTCGGCTATCGCGACCCGGATTATTACGGGCTTGGCGTGCTCTCGTCGCTCTATGGCGGTGGCATGTCGTCGCGCCTGTTCCAGGAAATCCGCGAAATCCGCGGGCTCGCTTACTCCGTCTACAGCTTTACTTCTTCCTATGAAGATGGCGGTTTGTTTGGTGTCTATGCCGGCACCAGCGCCGACGAGGTCGCCGAAGTCGCAACCATTGCCACCGATGAACTGCGCAATCTTCCCGAACGCGTCACCGATGTGGAGATTGCGCGCGCCCGTGCGCAGCTGCGCGCCGATCTGCTGATGGCGCGCGAATCGACCAGCAGTCGCGCCGAGCAGCTCTCCGGCCAGCTCTTCGTTTATGGACGACCGTTGGAAACCGCCGAATTGCTGGCGCGTATCGATTCGGTCGATCGCGATGCCGTCGCGCGGATTGCGCAGCGGCTGGTTGCAAGCCCGCCCACCGTCACCTCGATCGGCCCGACCGGCAATGTACCGGCGGCGGATGCGATCGCGGCGCGCCTGATCTGAGGCGGCACCGGGCGATGCCGCTGACCAAGCGCAGGCCCGTTCTGGGTTTCATGCTGCCCGGTCGCGGACGGCTGCGCGGCTGGCATCTCGACGGCCACCACGTCTATTTGCGGCAACCGCGCCACAGCGATTTTCGGAACTGGGCGCGTTTGCGCGAGGCGAGCCAGGAGTTTCTTGCCCCCTGGGAGCCGCGCTGGCCAACCGACAGCACCAGCCGCGGGGCATTCCGCCGTCGCCTTCATGCGATGGCAGTCGAAT
>JBBDWW010000016.1:0-9713 GCA_040902645.1 Dongiaceae bacterium
ACTGCCCGATTTCGGAATTGGGCAAAGTGGTGAAGAAACACGGCGTCATCATCGTTGGCCATGCCAACGTGCCGGGCCGGCTCGCGGCGGATGCCTCGTCGCTCTATGCCCGCAATCTCTTCGCGCTGGTGTCGCTGCTCTACAACAAGGAAGCGAAGGCGTTGAAGATCGATTGGGAAGACGAAATCGTGAAAGGCACGGCGCTCACCCGCGACGGCCAGATCGTTCACCCGGCGCTTGCCGCCAAGCAGGGAGGCTGACATGGAATCGCTCCATCATGTTCCCTTCGTCCAGCTCTTCACCGTCTTCGTGCTGGCCTGTTTCGTCGGCTATTACGTCGTCTGGCGGGTGACGCCGGCGCTGCATTCGCCGCTGATGGCCGTCACCAACGCGATCTCGTCGGTGATCATCGTCGGCGCGCTGATCGCCGCCGGGCCGGCCGATTTCGATTTCAGCCAGGTCATGGGTTTCATCGCGGTGGTGCTCGCCTCGGTCAATATCTTTGGCGGCTTCATCGTGACCAAGCGCATGCTCTCGATGTTCCGCAAGAAGGATGCCGGCACGGGCAAGGGCAAGGGGCGAGCGGGCGCATGAGCGACATCAATCCGCTGATCGCGCTCGAACGCTTCATCGCCGAGGCGACGCCGTTTCTCTATCTGATCGCGGCGGTCTGTTTCATCATGGCATTGCGCGGCCTCTCCTCGCCGGTGAGTTCGCGCGCCGGCAACCGCTACGGCATGATCGGCATGGCAATCGCCATCCTGACCACGCTCGCCTCGCCGGGCGTCGTCAGCTATGGCACGATTTTCGCCGGCATCGTGATCGGTGGCGCGATCGGCACCTTCATTGCCTTGCGCATCCAGATGACGGCGCTGCCGCAGCTCGTCGCCGCGTTCCACAGTCTGGTCGGGCTCGCCGCGGTGTTCGTGGCGGCGGCGGCGTTCTCCAGCCCCGAGGAATATGGCATCGGCGTTGTCGGCGCGATCAAGCCGCTGAGCCTGATCGAAATGGGAATCGGCGCCGCCGTCGGCGCGATCACCTTCACCGGCTCGATCGTTGCCTTCGCCAAGCTGCAGGGGCTCGTATCCGGCGCGCCTTTGGTCTTTCCGGGCCAGCATCTGTTCAACGCCGCACAGGCCATCGCGATCATCGTACTGATCGTCGTGCTCGTGGTCGGGCAGCATGAATGGGCGTTCTGGGCGCTGATTGGGGTTGCCCTGCTGCTCGGGTTCCTGCTGATCGTGCCGATCGGCGGTGCCGACATGCCGGTCGTCGTGTCGATGCTCAACTCCTATTCGGGCTGGGCTGCGGCGGGCATCGGTTTCACGCTCGGCAACAGCCTCCTGATCGTCACCGGCGCGCTGGTCGGCGCGTCGGGCGCGATCCTCTCCTACATCATGTGCAAGGGCATGAACCGCTCGATCATCAACGTGATCGCCGGCGGTTTCGGAACCGACGTCAGCGCGTCGGGCGGCGGCGGCCCGAAGATCGACCGGCCGTTCAAATCCGGCAGCGCCGACGATGCGGCGTTCATCCTGAAGAATGCGAGCTCGGTCATCGTGGTGCCCGGCTATGGCATGGCCGTTGCCCAGGCGCAGCATGCGCTGCGCGAAATGGCCGATCTTCTGAAGCATGAAGGCGTGAAGGTCTCTTACGCGATCCATCCGGTCGCCGGCCGCATGCCCGGCCATATGAACGTACTGCTGGCCGAGGCGAACGTGCCCTATGACGAAGTGTTCGAGCTCGAGGATGTGAACCGGGATTTCCCGCAGGCCGATGTCGCCTTCGTGATCGGCGCGAACGACGTGACCAATCCCGCCGCCAAGACCGATCCCACGAGCCCGATCTACGGCATGCCGATCCTCGACGTGGCGACTGCCAAGACCGTGTTGTTCATCAAGCGCTCGCTCGGTTCCGGTTATGCCGGCGTCGAGAACGAGCTGTTCTTCCGCAACAACACGATGATGCTGCTCGGCGACGCCAAGAAAATGTGCGAGGGGATCGTCAAGGCGCTGGGGTAGGCACGGTTGCAGCGTTCGCGTGCGGCATCGCACAGCAGAACTGCCGTTTGCCTTCAGAATTACTCATGCTGAGCTTGTCGAAGCATGAGGATTTCGTGATCGTGCCGCCTCGTCCTTCGACTGGCTCAGGACGAGGTGGAGGTCTTTTCGGACTCCATCGGCATTCGGATCGCATATGACCGACGATCTGACCACGCAATGTTGCATCGCGGGCGGCGGGCCCGCCGGATTGATGCTGGGCTTCCTCCTGGCACGCGCCGGCGTGGACACGATCGTTCTCGAGAAGCATGCCGATTTCCTGCGCGATTTCCGCGGCGACACGATCCATCCCTCGACCCTTGAGATGATGCACGAGCTCGGACTGCTCGAGGATTTTCTCAAGTTGTCGCATCACAAGGTCGAAACGCTCAACGCCTATTTCGGGTCGCGCCGGCTGGTTCTCGCCGACCTGCGCAGCCTGCCGGTCCAGTGCGGCTACATCGCTATGATGCCGCAATGGGATTTTCTGAATTTTCTCGCTGCGCGCGCGAAGCTTTATCCGACCTTCCGGCTGATGATGCGGGCGAAGGCAAAGCATCTGGTCCTTAGCGGCGACACGGTGACCGGGCTCGACGTCGATACGCCGGAGGGGCGCCGGGGCATCGCGGCCGACCTGGTGATCGGCGCCGACGGGCGTCATTCGACGGTTCGCGCCGAAGCCGGGCTGGTGGCGACGGATTTCGGTGCACCGATGGACGTGTTCTGGTTTCGCCTGCCGCGTATTGCGAGCGATCCGGACGAGACCGCCGGCTATTTCGGCGTCGGCCATATCCTCGTGCTGCTCAATCGGGGCGATTACTGGCAGAGCGCGCTGGTCATTCCCAAAGGCGCCGCCGATGCGCTGCGTGCGCGCGGTCTCGGTCATCTGCGCCAGTCGATTGCCGAACTCGCGCCGTTTCTGGCCGATCGCGGGACCGCCATTCCGGACTGGGACGCGGTCAAGCTGTTGACGGTCAAGGTCGACCGGCTCGAGACCTGGTATCGCGACGGGCTGCTCTGCATTGGCGATGCGGCGCATGCGATGTCGCCGATCGGTGGTGTCGGCGTGAACATCGCGGTGCAGGATGCGGTCGCGGCGGCGAACCTGCTCTGGAAACCGTTGCGCGCCGGCACTGTCACGCCGGCCGATCTGCAGCGGGTTCAGGATCTCCGCACGTTTCCCGCCCGCGTCACGCAGTCATTGCAGCTCGCGATCCAGAACCGGATCATCTCGGCGGCCCTGCAGGCCGGCGTCCAGATGGCGCCGCCTTTGTTCCTGCGCGCGATGAATGCGGTGCCGCTGCTGCGGCGGATTCCGGCGCGGCTGCTCGGGCTCGGCGTTCGCCCGGAACATATCCGCTCGCCGGAGCTCGCCCGCTCCTAGGCGCCAGCGAAGGCGTTTCTCCAAAGCAAAAGCCGCGGGGCTTGCACCGCCGCGGCTTCGTCGTTCGAACCGAACGAGGAATCGATTAGAAGCCCTCGCGCTCCATGCGCTTGCGCAGCATCTTGCGATGCCGGCGGACGGATTCGGCCCGTTCCCGCGCGCGCTTCTCTGAGGGTTTTTCGTAGTTCCGGCGCATTTTCATTTCCCGGAAGATGCCCTCGCGCTGCATTTTCTTTTTCAGCGCGCGAAGGGCCTGATCGACATTGTTGTCGCGAACGATGACCTGCAAGTTGGTCCCACTCCTCTCGGACGATCGGGTTCGATATCGGGGTCGAATCTCGGGTCCGGCCGGGCAATCCCCGCCGGAACAGGCGGCGCTTCTAGCACAGGCCGGCGGGTTTGGGAACCGGGCAGGAAATCGGCCCTCAAGGGCCGCCCGGCCTTTTCCAGGGGCGGACCCTGCGCCATATTGACCCTTATGGCCATTCTCAAAGTCGCCCGTATGGGCCATCCGGCGCTGCGCCGCCCGGCCGATCCCGTCATCGACCCGCGCAGCGCCGAAATCCGCCAGCTGGTCGCCGATATGCTCGATACGATGCAGGACGAGGGCGGGGTCGGGCTCGCGGCAACCCAGGTCCATGTGCCGCTCCGGCTGGTCATCTTTCACGTCCCGGCCGGCCGGGCCGAGCGCGACGGGCCGGACCATGCGGGCGTGCCACTGACCGTGCTGGTCAATCCCGAAATCGAACCGCTGGGCGACGAGCAGGAGTTCGGCTGGGAGGCCTGCCTCTCGGTGCCGGGCCTGACCGGCGTGGTGCCGCGCTGGCGGCGCATCCGCTATCGCGGTTTGACGCCGACCGGCGAGACGATCGAACGCGAGGCCGAGGGCTTCCATGCCCGCGTCGTGCAGCATGAATGCGATCATCTCGACGGCATTCTCTATCCGATGCGAATGACCGATCTCTCGCTGCTTGGCTTCGCCGACGAGATCCATCGCGCCCAACCGGCGATGCCGGACGAGGACGCGGTCGAAGAACTCGAACCCGAGGCGCAATCGGCATGACCGGCACATCCGAAAACGAAGACCGGCGCGACGCGCTGCTGCTCGCCGTGCTGCGCCATGTGCCGTTCGACGGCTGGACCCGTCGCGCGATCCATGCCGGCGCCGAAGAACTCGGACTCGATGCGGCGCGCGCCGACAATCTGCTGCCCGGCGGCCCAGCCGAAGCGATGGCGCTGTTTCATAACTGGGCCGACCGGCAGATGCTCGCAGCACTTGTGCGCGAAGCGCCGGGGGATATGCGTATCCGCGACAAGGCGGCGCTCGCACTCAAGCTTCGCCTGCGCGTTTGTGCGCCGTTTCGCGAGACGGTTCGCCAGGGCGTCGCGTTCCTCGCCCAGCCACATCACGCGACGCTCGGCGCGAAGCTCACCTGGCGCACGGTCGATGCGATCTGGCATGCGCTCGGCGATCGCGCCGCCGATTTCAACTATTACACCAAGCGCGGCTTGCTCGCAGGCGTCTACGCATCGTCGGCGATGTACTGGCTGGCCGATCGTTCACCCGACAGCAGTGCGACCGAAGCCTTCATCGACCGGCGCATCGACGAGGTGATGCAGGTGCCAAAACTGATGAGCCGTCTGCGCCAGCAGGCGGAGAAGCTACCCAATCCGTTCAAGCTGTTTCGGAGGCCGCGCGGCTCGCGCTCCTATCGCGGATACTAAGACGCGCGCTCAGTTCTGTTGTTTGGGCGAAAGCCGCGTGACATGGCCCATCTTGCGGCCGGGTCGCGATTCCTTCTTGCCGTAGAGATGCAGCTTCGCCGAGGGCTCGGCGATGATCTCGCGCCAGGTATCGACCTCGTCGCCGATCAGGTTCTTCATCACCGCGTTGGAATGGCGGTCGATCGCGCCGAGCGGCAGGCCGCAGACCGCGCGCACGAACTGTTCGAACTGGCTGGTCAGGCAGGCATCGATGGTCCAATGGCCCGAGTTGTGCGGCCGCGGCGCCAGCTCGTTGACCAGCACCTCGCCCTTGGCGGTCACGAACATCTCGACTGCGAGCAGGCCGAGCAGCCCGATCTGTTCGGCGATATGCCGGGCGATCGCCTCGGCCTTCATCATCACCGCCGTTTCGATCCGCGCCGGCACGATCGTCGCATCGAGAATGTGATTGCGGTGGATGTTCTCGACCGGTGGATAGGCGACGACATTGCCGTCGAGATCGCGCGCGACGATCACCGAGATTTCAAGCGCGAAATCGACATAGGTTTCGAGAATCCCGAGATTGCCGCCCATCCGTTTCCAGGCGTCTTTCAGGTCGGTATCCGTGCCGATCGCGACCTGGCCCTTGCCGTCATAGCCGAGCCGCACCGTCTTGAGCACCGAGGGCCGCCCGATATTGCGCACCGCGCGCTCCAGCCCGTCGGCGCGCGCGACTTCCATGTATCGCGTCGTCGGCACGTTGATCGACACCAGATAGTCCTTCTCCTTGAGTCGGTCCTGTGCGATTTCGAGCACGCGCGGTGACGGCCGGAACGGTTTGAGCGTCGCAAGATATTCGGCCGCCATTGTCGGCACGTTCTCGAATTCGATGGTGACGACATTGACCGCATCGGCGAAGGCATCGAGCGCGAGGCGATCCTCATAGGGCGCAACCGTTGTTGCCGCGGCGACTTGCGAGGCCGGCGCGTCGCGTTCCGGGCAGAGGATATGGCAGCGATAGCCGAGCCGGGCCGCCGCCATGGCCGTCATGCGCCCGAGCTGGCCGCCGCCGAGGATGCCGATCGTGCCACCCGGCGCGATCCGCTGGCCCTGTTCGCCCGACATGATCTCAGGCCCCGTCCTTGGGGATATCGGCGACGCCTTTGGTGTTCGCGGCGCGCCAGGCATCGAGCGCCTTGCGCACGCGCGCATCGGTGATGCCGAGGACCGAGGCTGCGATCAACGCGGCGTTGATGGCGCCGGCCTTGCCGATTGCAAGCGTGCCGACCGGCACGCCGGCGGGCATCTGGACGATCGAGAGCAGGCTGTCGAGACCGGAAAGCGCCTTGCTCTCGACCGGCACGCCGAAGACCGGCAGCGAGGTCAGCGCTGCGGTCATGCCGGGCAAATGTGCGGCACCGCCCGCGCCGGCGATGATCGCCTTGAGGCCGCGCTCGCGCGCCGTCTCGGCATAGCGATAGAGGCGCTTGGGCGTGCGATGAGCCGAGACGATGCGCTTTTCATACGGGATCGACAGCGCATCGAGCGTTTCCGCTGCGTGGCGCATCGTCGCCCAGTCGGACTGGCTGCCCATGATGATGCCGATCGAAGCGGCCGCCCCGGATTTTCGTGAAGCGGCCTTCGTCTTGCGCGCCAAGCCTGGCCCCCGTTGCTGATCTGCCGGCCTTGCCCCAAACACCGATGGCCGGCCCGCCAATTCTAAGAGGGGCCGATTATAGGTGGGGTCGGTGCGGTGGCAAGGAAGCCGCTCAGCCCTCATGTCGCAGCGCCCTCATGTCGCGGGCGCGCGGGATCAGGCGATGATATCGGGCAGCAGCTTGCTCTCGAAACGTGCGATCCGGTCGCGCAGGATCAGTTTGCGCTTTTTCAGCCGCTGAAGCTGGATCTGGTCGAACGGCGCGGTTTCGGCCACGCGTGCGATCACCGCGTCGAGATCGCGATGTTCGATGCGCAGCTCTTCGAGCCGGCGACGAATCTCGGCCTGGTCGTCCGTTTCGCGCAGTTTACCGCCCCCATGCTGCCCCTCGCAGCTTCGTACCCATATAGTAGAGCGCGCGCCGCCTGCGTGCCATGCGAACGTCGATTTCCCCCGGGGCCGCGGTAAGAATCACAAAGGATTGGGCTGATGAAGAAGATCGGACGGATCGGAATCCTGACCAGCGGCGGCGATTGCGCCGGGTTGAACGCCGTGATCCGGGCGGTCGTCCTCCATGCCTCGGGTCAATATGGCTGGGAAGTAGTCGGCATCCATAACGGCACGCAGGGCCTGATGGATCGGCCCGTCTCGGCGACGGCGCTTACCCCGGTCATGGTCGGCGATGTGCTGCTGCGCCAGGCCGGAACCATTCTTGGCACCACCAATCGCGGCAATCCCTTTGCCTATCCGATGCCGGATGGGACCGTCATCGACCGCACGCCGGAGGCGATCGAGGGTTATCGCATGCTCGGGCTCGACGCGCTGATCGGCGTCGGCGGCGACGGCTCGATGAAGATCCTGAGCGAACTTGCCCGGCGCGGCGACATACCCCTGGTTGCGATTCCCAAAACCATCGACAACGACGTGATGTTCACCGAATTCTCGGTCGGATTCGAGACGGCGATGTCGACGGCGACCTTGGCGCTCGATCATCTGCAGCCGACGGCGGCCAGCCATTCGCGGGTCATGGTACTCGAGGTGATGGGCCGCGATGCGGGCCACATCGCCGTGACGGCCGGCATCGCCGGCGGTGCCGATGTGATCGTGATCCCGGAAATTCCCTGGCGGCTGGACCGGATCGCAGCCCACATCGCGAGCTTGCGCGAGCGCGGTCGCAATTTCGCACTAGTCGTCGTCGCCGAGGCGGTACCGACAGAGGGTGGCGAGCCGCTGAAGGCCGTGCAGAGTGCCGGCGGTCTCACCTATGGCGGGATCGGACATTATCTCGGCGACCGCATCGGCGACGTCACCGGTGCCGAAACCCGCGTCACCGTGCTGGGCCATGTGCAGCGCGGCGGCGTTCCCGAACCGCGCGATCGCATCCTCGCCTCGGCGTTCGGTGTACATGCGGTCGATCTGGTCGCGGCGGGCAAGTTCGATCGCATGGTCGCCTGGCGCAACCGGACGGTGGTCGATGTCGCGATCGAAGAGGTGGTCACCAAACCCCGCTTGGTCGATCCGGCCGGGCCGCTGGTTCGCACCGCGCGGGGGCTTGGCATATCATTCGGCGATTGAGAATCGGTTAGGGGAGTCTCATGGCGGCAAGCGGCAACGGATTTTGGGATTTCTCGGTCAAGGCGTTCGGCACCGAGGGCGTTGCACCGGCGCTGATCGCGCTCCAGGACCGGGCGGGCGCGCATGTGAACTTGATGCTGTTCTGCTGCTGGGCCGCGGGCGAGGGCATCGCCGTCGATGCGGGCCTGTTGCGTCAGGCGCGCGCGAGCGCCGGGGCCTGGCAGATCGAGATCGTCGAACCGCTGCGCGCGCTGCGCCGGAAGCTGAAAGGCGGGTTCGGCGATTTTCCAGCCGACGCGGTTGAGAATCTGCGCAAACAGATCAACGGGCTCGAGATTGAGGGTGAGCGGATCGAGCAGGGCCGTCTCGCGGCGCTCGCGGCGGCGAAGCCGCGGGCGACCGCCGATGCGCGGCTCGCGGTTGCCGGACTTGCACGCTATTTTGCCGCGCTCGGCCGCCGGCCGGACGAGACCGACGCCGGCCATCTCAGGACCGTGATCACGCGGCTCTTTCCGGGATCGGGCCTCGACGGACTCAACGCGTCCGATTTCGCCCCCTGATCTTCTTGCGGCCCTTGAGCTGGTGCGGTGTGCGCGCGGCCGGCGCGTCCTCGCCCCAGCGATTCACGAGATTGCTTTCAATGCCGAAGAGATCGAGCACGCGTCCGACCGTGTGATCGACCAAATCCGCGACGCTTGCCGGTCGCGCATAGAATGCCGGTACCGGCGGTGCGATCACGGCGCCCATCTCCGACAAAGCGAGCAGATTGCGCAGATGCCCGGAGTGGAGCGGCGTCTCGCGCAGCATCAGCACGAGGCGGCGGCGTTCCTTGAGCGTCACGTCGGCAGCGCGCGTCAGCAGGCTCGAGGTGACGCCGGTTGCGATCTCCGACATCGAGCGGATCGAGCAGGGCGCGATCACCATGCCCATCGTTGCGAACGAACCGCTCGCGATCGCCGCACCCACGTCGGCGGCGGGATAGACGATATCGGCCAGCTTGCGCACGTCGACTGCCTTCAGATCGGTCTCGTAGGCGATCGTCATCTCGGCGGATTTCGACATCACGAGGTGTGTTTCTATGCCGGCCGCCCGCAATGCCTCCAGCATGCGGATTCCATAGACCGCGCCCGATGCCCCGCTGATGCCCACGATGAGTCGCCGGACGGGCTCATTTGTCGCAGAATTCCGTGATTTTACGGGGCTCATTTACAAGTCTTTCGGATCGGGTTTAGCATTTGCCGGTGCGGTCCAATCTGCTTGTAGAGGAGGTAACTTTATGCCGGATCGGGAGCAAGTTGAGGCACTAAGATCCAAGCATGCCGAGCTCGAAGCGAAGATTATCGAAGAAGAAAAA
>JBBDWW010000017.1:0-1464 GCA_040902645.1 Dongiaceae bacterium
TGACGGCGTTCCACATCCTGCAGGGCATCGAGACGCTGCACCTGAGGATGCCGCGTCACGTCGCGAGCACGCGCAAGATCGTGCATTTCCTCGACTCGAATTCCGCCGTCGACAAGGTCCTGTACCCGGAGCTGCCCGGGCACCCCGACCACGCGCTGGCGAAGAGACTCCTGCCGAAAGGCTGCGGCGCGGTGTTTTCCTTCGACCTGAAGGGCGGGCGCGACGCGGGCAAACGCTTCATCGAGTCGCTGCGGGTCTTTTCGCACCTCGCCAACGTCGGCGACGCGAAGTCGCTCGTCATCCACCCGGCGAGCACCACGCACTACCGCATGACGGACGAAGACCTGACGAAAGCCGGCATCGGCCCGGGCACGGTGCGCCTGTCGGTCGGGCTCGAGGACGCCGAGGACCTGGTCGAGGACTTGGCGCGCGGCCTGCGGGCCGCCCAGAAGTGAATTTCAGCGTCGACGGCCGGCAGGTGTTCGCCTACACGGCGGCGCACGCGCTCGATGCGGCGAAGCCCACCGTGGTGTTCCTGCATGGCGCGGGATTCGATCATTCCATGTTTGGCCTGCAAAGCCGCTACTTCGGCTATCACGGCCGCAACGTTCTGGCCGTGGACCTTCCCGCGCACGGACGCTCGGAGGGCCCGCCGCTGGCGAGCGTTGCGCAGATGGCTGACTGGGTCATGCGGCTGCTGGATGCCGCCAAGGTCGAGCGCGCGAGCTTGGTGGGGCATTCCCTGGGATCGCTGGTGGCGCTCGATTGCGCCGCACGCTACCCGATGCGCGTGGTGCGGATTGCGCTGCTCGGGATCGCCTATCCGATGACGGTGTCGGACGCATTCCTGCAGGCGGCCAAGGAGAATAGGCAGGATGCCTATGACATGGACACCATCTGGGGTCACGCGCCGCAAGTGCCGCTCGGCGCGAATCCCAATCCCGGCATGTGGATGTATGGGGATGCCCTGGCGCGGCTCGGCCGCCTGGGCCCGGGCGTGCTCTACAGCGGGCTGCTCGCGTGCCACACGTATGCCGGCGGAAATGCGGCCGCGGCGAAAGTCACGTGCCCAGTGCTCCTCATGCTCGCCCGGCGCGATCAGATGACGCCGATGCGCGCCGGCGTCGAGTTCGCAAAGCACTTGCCCCAGGCAAAGATCGTTCAGCTCAGTGCCTCCGGCCATTCGGTGATGACCGAGGAACCCGACGCCGTGCTCGACGCGCTCGCCGCCTTTCTCGCCTAGCCTTCCCAACGCCCCGCGCGCACGGCGGCAATGATGAGCGCGCCAAAGAGCGCAATGCCGCCGGCGATCACCGCAAACACCGCGCCGAGCGGGCCGGCGAGCGCCACCACCAGCGCGCCGCCCGCGACGACGAAAACCAGCCGCGCGGTGTTGGCCAGCACCGGCAGCACCATGCGCCCCGCGCCCTGCGAGGCGAAGTACAGCGCCATGCCGGCGCCGAA
>JBBDWW010000018.1:0-9637 GCA_040902645.1 Dongiaceae bacterium
CCGAGACGGCGCGGCGGTTGCGGATGCATCGCCGCACCTTGCAGCGCATCCTCGCAAAATACGCCCCCAAGGCCTAACCCCAAGAACGAGCACCGAAGCGTCAAAGGAATCCGATCACATGATGTTGCGCAAGCGGGTGCTGGTCACGGGCGGCGCCGGGTTTCTAGGTTCGCATCTTTGCGAGCGGCTGCTGGCGGCCGGCAACGACGTGATCTGCCTCGACAACTTCTTTACCGGCACCAAAGACAATGTCGCGCATCTGTTCGACCATCCGCATTTCGAGCTGATGCGGCACGATGTGACCTTCCCGCTCTATGTCGAAGTCGACGAGATCTACAATCTCGCCTGCCCGGCCTCGCCGATTCACTATCAGCACGATCCGGTGCAGACGACCAAGACCAGCGTGCATGGCGCGATCAACATGCTCGGCCTTGCGAAGCGGTTGCGCGCGAAGGTGTTTCAGGCCTCGACCAGCGAGGTCTATGGTGATCCCGACGTGCACCCCCAGCCGGAAAGCTATCGCGGCAATGTCAATCCGATCGGGCCACGTGCCTGTTACGACGAGGGCAAGCGCTGCGCCGAAACTTTGTTCTTCGATTACTACCGCCAGCACAAACTGCGCATCCGCGTCGCGCGCATCTTCAACACTTACGGGCCGCGCATGCATCCGAATGACGGGCGCGTGGTTTCCAATTTCGTGGTCCAGGCGCTGCGCAACAAGCCGATCACGATCTATGGCGACGGCAGCCAGACGCGATCCTTCTGCTATGTCGACGATCTGATCGAAGGATTCATCCGGCTGATGGCGGCACCCGACGACGTGACGGGCCCGGTCAATCTCGGCAATCCCGGCGAGTTCACGATCAAGCAACTGGCCGAGATGGCGATCGGCTTCACCGGTTCCACATCGAAGATCGAGTATCGCGATCTGCCGGAAGACGATCCCAAGCAGCGCAAACCCGATATCGCGCTCGCGCAGCGCACGCTCGGCTGGCAGCCGGGCATCAAGCTCGAAGACGGGCTGAAAAAGACGATCGCCTATTTCGACGATTTCCTTCGTCGCGACTCGTAAAACCAGGCCGGCGGGTCATGAGTTCACCTGTCGCGTCGTCGGGCGGTATCGCACGCTCTCTTGCCGTGGTCATCACGGCGATGTTCATGGTTAATGCCAATTACGGCCTCTCGATTCCGCTGCTCGCGAACAATCTCTCGCGCATGGGCGCGAGCGACACGCTGGTCGGTCTCTCGACCGCCGCGCAGGCACTGCCGGTTTTGTTTATCGCGCCGTTTGCGCAACGTTTGATGGCGGCGCTCTCGCCCGCGCGCATCATGGGCATTTGCATCACGATGGCGGCCGTCGCACTGCTGCTGTTCCCGATCTTCCGCGATCCCTGGGCCTGGTTTCCGCTGCGCTGTCTCCTCGGGGCCTCGGCCAACCTCTTGTGGATCTCGGGCGAAACCTGGATCAACTCTCTCGCGACCGAGGAGCGCCGCGGTCGCATCGTCTCGCTTTACGGCATGGCCTCGTCGGGCGGATTCGCCGCCGGCCCGTTGGTCCTTTTTATCACCGGCACGGAAGGCTGGACGCCGTTTGTTGCCGGCAGCGCGCTGATGTTGAGTGCGCTTCTGACGCTCGGTCTCGCGCGCAATGTGCCGCGCGATTTCTCCAGCGACCGGCCGGTCCGCATCTCTGTGCTGATATGGCTGTGGCCGGTGCCGTTTCTGCTGAACTTCCTGTTCGCCGGCTCGGTCGAGGCGCTGGCCTCGTTCTTTTCGCTGCTCGGCGTGCGACTCGGGTTGGAAGAGGCCAGCACCTTTGCCTTGCTGGCGGTGCTCGGGATCGGGTCGCTGCTGATGCAATATCCCTTCGGCTGGCTCGCCGACCACATGGATCGCAAGCGCCTCCTGATCATTGTCATCTCTCTAGTCATCGGCGGCACCCTGGTGTTGCCTTGGGTGCTGCGCGCGGGGCTCGGCGTCGCCTTCCCCTTCATGATCGTCTATGGCGGCCTGCTCTCGACGCTCTATCCGATGGGCGTGGTGCTGCTCGGCGAGCGATTCCGCGGCGGCCAGCTCGCGGCCGCATCGGCCGGCTTCACGATGATGTGGGCGATGGGCTTCGCCGTCGGCCCGCCGGTTGCCGGCTTCTTCTACGATATTTTCGACACGCCCGGCCTGATCCTCTCGATTGCCGGCTTCCTCGCGGCGTTTCTGGTCGCGGTGCCGTTCGTGTGGAAGCGGAAACCAACGGACCCGATCGATGCACGCGAGTGACGGGGCAAGGCAGCGTTATCCGGTATCGATCAAGGGCGTGCTCGCGGTCGACGGCCGGATCGTTCTGCTGAAGAACGAGCGCGACGAATGGGAGCTGCCCGGTGGCAAGCTCGATCCCGGAGAATCGCCTGAGGCCTGCGTCGTGCGCGAGATCGAGGAAGAGCTCGGGCTCGCGGTCGAATGCGCGGCGATTCTCGATAGCTGGGTCTACGAAATTCGGCCCGATGTCAGCGTGCTGATCGTGACCTATGGCTGCCGGCTGCGGGGCCCCGCCGAGATCCGGATCAGCCACGAACATAAGGAACTTGGCTTGTTCGATGCGGGCGAGATCGATGCGCTGATCATGCCGGCGGGTTATCGCCGCTCGATCCGTGCCTGGCTCGAACGCGGCGCCTGACCGCCGACCCGAGCCGCCCGTCGATTGCCGCAAGGCCAAGCCCGATCAGCGCCATGCCGATGAGCTGCGCCGCTTCGACCCGCTCGCCGAGAAACGCAATGCCGAGGGCCAGCGCGCTGACCGGTATGAGGAACGTCACCAGCAAAAGATTGACCGCGCCGGCCGCCGCGAGGATCCGGAAGAACATCAGATAGGCGGCCGCGGTGCAGAGGATACCGAGGCCGAGCAGCGCGCCCGCGACCGTCCAGCCCGGCCAGGCGAGCGTCCAGGGCGCATCGACGATCAGCAGCAGCGGCAGCATCAGGATGGTCGAGGCGGTCACCTGTCCGGTCGCGGTGACGAGCGGCGGCATCGCACGGAAGCGACGCCCGTAAATGCCGGCCAGCGCATAGAAGATTGCAGCCGCCAGCACTGCGCCTTGCGCGAGTACCGAAGCGCCGAGGCCCGCGATCGCATCGGGGCCGATCATCGCGACCACGCCGATGAAACCGATCGCAATCCCGGCGACGCGCCCGGCCGTCAGCCGCTCGTCGCGGGTCAGGACGTGCGCGAGCAGCACCGCGAAGAGTGGCGTCGTCGCATTCAGGATGGCCGCAAGCCCGCCGGCGATTTCGGTCTGGCCCCAGACGATCAGGCTGAACGGGATCGCGTTGTTGATCGCGCCCATCGCGAAAAACCGCCACCACGCCGCCAGCGATCGCGGCATGCGATAGCCCAAAGCCGGTGCGAGCAGATTGAGCACGAGTGCTGCGATCGCGACGCGCGCGAACACGACCGTGAAGGGCGGCAATCGTTCGAGCGCGATCTCCGCGAAGAAGAACGAGCCGCCCCACACGATCGAGAGCGTGACGAGCAGCGCCCATTCGATGCCGCCCATGCGCAGAGATGGCGGCGTGCGCTGTGGGTCGGCGATGGCGGGCATGAAGCGGTGCTGCGGTTTGCGAAGGAGCGATGCTCGCGCAACGGTCGCTTCGGTCGCTACCCGATTATTGCGGTTCCGGGCGCGCGCTGATGTCGTCCCCCCACGCGCCGCAATCGCTGGCTCGCGATCATGCCGAAGCGGATCAGTTGCGCGCGCCGGCGGCTCGCATGGAGCGGATGCGCGACCGCCTCGCGCACGATTTCCGCCCAATAGGCGTCGGCGAGGATGAGCCCGCATTCGCCCGGGATCAGGTCGCGCGGGAAGTCGGTCGCGACTGCGAAATAGAAGAGGTCGCACCAGTCGCGATACTCGTGCCATTTGCCGTCAGTCCGGAAATCGACCAGGCAGGATTTGATCTCGACGATCACGGTCTCGCCTTTGTCGTTGATTGCCATCACGTCGGCGCGCCGGCCGGAGCCGAGCGGAACTTCCGTCAGCGTGCCGTAACCGAGCTGCTCGAAGGCGCGCGAGACGCCGCGCGCGAGCTTGAAGGCGATATCGGGATCGGGAAGGGCCATGGCTGTCCGGATTTTCGCGGCCGCCGCCGTCCCTGTCCATGATCCGGTTCCATGCGGTCCGGTTCCATGTGATCGCAGGTCTGGGCGGCGGTTCCGCTGGCGCATCGCGCCGCCGGAGGCTAAGAGAAACCCCTGTCGAAACCGGGAAAAGGCGCGGACCCGCTTATGCTGCGACGAATCGGCCGGTGGATCCTGCGCCTGACGGCGCTTTTTGTCGGCGTCTCGGTCGTGATGACGGCCGTCTACCAGACGCTGCCGGTACCGGTCACTTGGCTAATGCTGCTGCGCGTCGTTCAGGGCAACGGCATCCATAAGGACTGGCAACCGATTGCCGGCATTTCGCCGCTGCTGGTCCAGGCGGTGATCGCTGCCGAAGATACCCGCTTCTGCGATCATTCCGGCTTCGACTGGGTTGAGATCCGCAAGGCGGTCGACGAATGGCGCCGCGGCGACGAATTGCGCGGCGCCAGCACGATCTCGAACCAGGTCGCGCGCAATGTCTTCCTGTGGCCCTCGCGCGATCTCTTCCGCAAGGGGCTCGAGGCGTGGTTCACCATGCTGATCGAGGCTTTGTGGGACAAGGAACGCATCGTCGAGGTCTATCTCAACGTCGCCGAATGGGGCCCCGGCATCTATGGCGCCGAAGCGGCAGCGCAGCATCATTTCGGCAAGCCGGCGTCCGAACTCGGGAAGCGCGAGGCGTCGTTATTGGCGGCGGTGCTGCCGAGCCCGCTGCGCTGGTCGCCGGCAGAGCCCGGCGATTACACCGCGAATTACGCGGCGCGGATTCGAACGCGCATGGACCAGCTCGCACTGCCCGAACCGCTGCCTTGCGGCTGAGCCGCGCGGCCCCGGCCACCGTTCTCCAGCCGCCGACATTACCAATCGTTAATGTTGCGGTCACTGGTCGGCAAGCCGGCAGCACCTACCTTGCTTCTATCGGTTCCCCTCAGGGCAAGGAGAATTGCCAGATGACTCTCATTGAACGCCGGCCGACAGCGGCCCGGCGCATGGTCGATGTCCGCAAGGCAAGTGCGGCCGCGATCGTCGCCGGTTCGCTGATCGCCTGGACCATGGCACCGGCTGCAGCGGCCCCGGCGCCCGAAAGCTTTTCCGACCTCGCCAAGATGGTGACGCCCGCCGTCGTCAATATCCAGACGACGCAGACCCGAAGCATGGCCGAGAACCAGCCCGGCATGCCGGACATGCCGTTCCCGCCGGGCTCGCCCTTCGAAGAGTTCTTCAAGCATTTCGGCCCGTTCGGCGGCGAAGGCGCGCCGGAAGGCCCGATGAACGCGCTCGGCTCCGGCTTCGTCATCGACGATGACGGCCATGTCGTCACCAATAATCACGTCGTGCAGAATGCCGACGAGATCCAGGTGAAGTTCGCCGACGGGCGCGAGTTCGAGGCGACGTTGCTCGGCAGCGATCCCGAGACCGATCTGGCGCTGCTCAAGATCGAGAGCGACGAAACCCTGCCCTATGTCGAATGGGGCAACTCGGACGAACTCGAAGTCGGCGACTGGGTAATGGCCGTCGGCAATCCCTTCGGCCTTGGCGGCACCGTGACGGCCGGCATCGTGTCGGCGCGCGGCCGCGACATTCGCTCGGGTCCGTATGACGACTTCATCCAGACCGATGCTGCGATCAACCGCGGCAATTCGGGCGGACCGATGTTCGATCTTTCGGGCAACGTGGTCGGCATCAACACCGCGATCTATTCGCCCTCGGGCGGCAGTGTCGGCATCGGCTTTGCGATTCCCTCGACCCTGGCTCAGAACGTCGTTGCCCAGTTGATGGAAGACGGCAATGTCGAACGCGGCTGGCTCGGTGTCCGGATTCAGCCGGTGACGCCGGAGATCGCCAACGCGCTCGGCCTCGACGACGACAGCGGTGCGCTGGTCGCGGGTCTGCTGCCGGATAGCCCGGCCGCCGGTACGCTTCGCCAGGGCGACGTCATCGTCGGGTTCGACGGTGCGCCGGTTGCCGAGATCCGCGATCTGACGCGCTCGGTGGCGGCGGTTCCCGCCGGCAAGAGCGTCGATGTCGAGGTCTGGCGCGACGGTGCGCGTGAAACCGTTGCGGTTGAGATCGGTGCGCGTCCGGGCCAGCAGATGGCGGCGGTCGAGCAGGGCGAGAACAGCGCCGCCACCACGCCGGAGCTTGGTCTGAGTGTCGCGCCGCTCGATGAGCGGATGCGCGAGCAGCTCGCTCTGTCGGCGGAAGATGTCGGTGTCGTCGTGGTGCAGGTCGATCCGTCCGGCAAGGGCGCCGAACACGGCATCGCACGCGGCGACGTGATCCGCGCGGTCAACGGCGAGGCGGTTGCAAACCCGAGCGAGCTCACCGCGGCGATCGGGAAGGTCGATGCGGATTCGGTGCTGCTGCTGATCACCCGCGGTGGCGACGATATCTATGTCGGTATCGATCTGAAGGCCTGATCGACTCCCCCCGGATCAGGATCTGCCGCGGTAACGCCTCCCGCGCGACCGACGGACGTGAAGCCGGCCCATCCCCGCCCCCGGGAATGGGCCGGTTTTCTTTTGCGCGCCGGCTGGTCGTCGCAAACGACACAGAAACCGTCGCCCCTTGCGCGCCGCGCGGGCGCCGTGCGAGACCCAATCGCCCGGTCTGCCGAGGGGGAGCTTCATGCCGCGCGATCCGCGTTACGATGTGCTGTTCGAGCCGGTTAAAATCGGGCCCGTCACGTCGAAGAATCGGTTCTACCAGGTGCCGCATTGCACCGGCATGGGCAACCGGCTGCCGCAGAATCTGGCCGCGATGCGCCGCATCAAGGCCGAAGGCGGTTGGGGCGTGATCTGCACCGAATATTGTTCGATGCATCCGAGCGCCGACGATTCGCCCTTCGCCTATGCGTCTCTCTGGGACGACGACGACGTGCGCCAGCAAGCGCTGATGACCGACGCGGTGCACGAATATGGTGCGCTGGCGGGTGTCGAGCTCTGGCATGGCGGCCATCACGCGGTGAACCGGGTGAGCCGGCTGCCGATCCTGTCGCCGTCGGGACTGCCACTTCATTACGTTCATCCGCAGCATTCCAAGGCGATGGACCGCAGCGACATCCGCAATCTGCGCCGCTGGCAGGTCGACGCAACGAAGCGCGCACTCAGGGCCGGGTTCGATATCGTCTATGTCTATGCCGGGCACGGCTATCTGCCGATGCAGTTCGTCAGCCGCCAGTTCAACCAGCGCGGCGACGAATATGGCGGCCCGATCGAAAATCGCGTGCGCCTGCTGCGCGAGATGATCGAGGAAACGAAAGAGGCTGCGGCTGGCAAGGGCGCGGTCGCGGTGCGCTTCTCGGTCGAAGAGCTGATCGGGCCCGAGGGCATCACGCATGACGGCGAGGGCCGTGCGGTGGTCGAGATTCTGGCCGAGCTGCCCGATCTCTGGGACGTCAACATCTCCTATGTCGAGAACGATAGCTGGAGCTCGCGCTTCTCCGACGAGGGTTTCCAGGAACAGTTCGTCAAGTTCGTGAAGCAGGTGACGACGAAGCCGGTCGTCGGCGTCGGCCGCTTCACCTCGCCCGATGCGATGGTGAAGCAGGTCAAATCCGGCGTGCTCGATCTGATTGGCGCGGCGCGGCCGTCGATCGCCGACCCGTTCATCCCGAAGAAGATCGAGGAAGGGCGCGAAGACGAGATCCGCGAATGCATCGGCTGCAACATCTGCCGCGCCAGCAACAACGAGGGCGCGCCGATCCGCTGCACGCAGAACCCGACGATGGGCGAGGAATGGCGCCGCGGCTGGCATCCCGAACGTATGCAGCCGAAACGCAACGACGATGCGGTGCTGGTCGTCGGTGCGGGTCCGGCTGGTCTCGAATGCGCGCTGGCGCTCGGAAGGCGCGGCCATCGCGTGCTGCTGGCCGATCGTGCGCGCTCGCTCGGCGGCCGGCTCAATCGCGAATCCGTGCTGCCCGGCCTCGCGACCTATGGCCGCGTGCGCGACTGGCGCACCGGCCGCATTGCCACCATGCCGAATGTCGAGACTTATCCCGAAAGCGATCTCTCGGCCGAGGACGTGCTCGGATTCGACGTGCCACATGTTGCGATCGCGACCGGCGCTCGCTGGCGGCGCGACGGGGTCGGCCATGCGACGCATCATCCGGTGCCGGGCTATGAACGGCCCGATATCCTCACGCCCGACGACATCATGGACGGGATCCTGCCGCCGGGCGGGCGCGGCAGCGCGGTCACGATCTATGACGACGATCAATATTACATGGCCGGCGTGCTGGCCGAGAAACTGGCGCGCGCGGGATTCGCGGTCACGATGGCGACGCCGGGCATGGAAATCTCCGCCTGGTGCCGCATGACCGACGAACAGTTCCGCGTGCATCAGCGGCTCGATCAGCTCGGCGTCCGCTTCCTGCTCAATCGACGGCTGGTCGCGATCGGCCCGGACCATCTGCGCCTTGCCTGCACCTATACGGGCAAGGAGGAAGAACTGGCGGCCGCCTCGCTTCTGCTGGTGACGGCGCGGACGCCGGACATGTCGCTCTTTGACCGCTTGTCTTCGGATCACGACGCGCTCGAAGCCGCCGGCATCCGCAGTCTGGCGCGCATCGGCGATTGCCTGGTGCCCGGTGCGGTCGTCCACGCGGTCTATAGCGGGCATAAATTCGCGCGCGAATTCGGCGAGACGATCGACAGTGATGCGCCCTATCGCCGCGAACGCATCTTCCTCGCCTGAACCGAACGGGAGCCGGCATGAGCATCGAGACGGGACAGGGCGGCGACGGCGCACAGCATTCGCAGGGCGGCCGCACCGGCCGGGGTCGCGATCGGCGCGCGCGCGGCGGCGGCCGCGAGGGCGGGGCCAGTATCCGCCAGCTTCCCTTCAAGCGGCTGCGTAACCCGTACAAGCCGATCGAGATCCTGAACGAGGAACAGATCGATCGGATCCACGATGCGTCGATGCGGCTCCTCGAGAGCATCGGCATCGAAGTCCTCCATCCCGAGAGCCTCGATAACTTCGCGAAAGCGGGCGCCGACGTCGATCGATCGACCGGCCGCGTGCGCATGGGCCGCGACATGGTGATGGAACTGGTGGCGAAGGCGCCGCCGGAATTCACGATCCGCGCGCGCAACCCCGCGCATGACTTGACGATCGGCGGCAATCATCTGGTTTTTACCTCGGTTGGCGGGCCGGCTTATTTCAACGACATCGAACGCGGCAAGCGGCCCGGCAACTTTCCTGACATGTGCGACTTCATCCGCATCGTGCAGTCGCTCAATGTCGTCCATCAGGAAGGCGGCAGCCCGGGCGAACCGGTCGAGCTGCCCGCCGCCTCGCGCCATCTCGACTATTATCATGCGGCCCTGACGCTGACCGACAAGACCTGGCAATGCTGGGGCCTTGGCGGTTATCGCGTGCGCGATGCGGTCGACATGCTTTGCATCGCCCTCGACACTACGAAGGACGATCTGCTGGTCAATCCGGCCGGTATCACCGTCATCAACTCGAACTCGCCGCTCCGGCTCGACAATCCGATGGGCG
>JBBDWW010000019.1:0-9624 GCA_040902645.1 Dongiaceae bacterium
CGGCCATACCACGCACGGTTTTGCCCTGATGCGCAGCGGGCAGATGGATGCCGCCCTTGCCGCTTTCGAACGGGCCTGCGCGCTGGCGCCGGCCAATCTCGACTATCGGATCAATCTGGGGGCCGCCCTGTTGGATGCCGGCCGGCCCGCGGATGCTGCCGATCAGTTCCGGCATGTGCTGGCCCGGGATGCGCGGCACGCGGTCGCGCTCTCCAATCTCGGCTATGCGCTGACGCTGCAGAAGGATTATGCAGCGGCGCTCGATGCGCTGCACCGCGCGATCGAGATCGAACCGGCGCGGGTCGAGGCGCATTTCAATCTCGGCAATGCGATGCGCGAGACCGGCGATCGCGCCGGCGCGCTGCGCAGCTTCCGTCGCGCGCTCGAATTGCGGCCCGACATGCTGCCGGCCAGCATCAATCTCGCGGGCCTGCTGCTCGACGGCGACGATGCGGCCGCGGCGCGCGACGTGTTCATCGATGCGCAGCGCCGCCACCCGGGCCGGCTCGAACTGCAGTTCGGCCTTGCGCTGGCGCACGAACGGCTCGGCGAGAGCGATGCGGCGATTTCGGCCTATCTCGCGGTTCTGGCGGGATGTCCCGACCAACGTGACGCGTTGAACAACCTCGCCGGCCTTCTGAAGGAACGCGGCGATGAAGATGCTGCCATCGAGCACTACGAGCATGCGGTCGCACTCGACCCGCAATCGCCGGAGCCTGCCGTTAACCTCGCAAGCCTGTACTTCAAGCGCCATCGACGCGACGATGCATTGCGGCTACTGCGTGAGGCCATGAAACATGCCGTGGGCCGCAGCGAATTGCTGCTTCGCATCGGTAACGATCTGCGGGCGCTGAACGACACCGATGCCGCGATGACCTGTTTCCGGTGTGTGCTTGACAGCGATCCCGGCAATGTAAAAGCACACACCAAACTTGGAATTATGTTGCTGAACCGGGATCGGCTCAGCGCGGCCCGTGAACATTTTGAATTCGTGCAGGCGACCGATGGGGACAAGAAAGAGGTTCTATGGTCGCTTGCCGAGATCGAGCAGAAGCTGCGTCATCCAGACGAAGCAACAAATCTCTCGATGCGATCGATCGAAGTGGCGCCGGACAGTCTTGAACCGAGGTCGAATTATCTTTTTTCCCTGAACTATTCAGGCGACCTGAGCGCTGACGAGCTTGCCGCACGTCACCGCGATCTGGTTGCAGATTGGTTTGCATTGCAACCGGCGCCGCGCTTGCTTGCGGCCAGGTCGCGCGCCGGTCGCCGGCTTCGCATCGGCTATGTATCGCCGGATTTCCGCCAGCATTCCTGCACATTTTTCTTCGAACCGCTCCTCGCGGCACATGATCGCGGGAACGTAGAGATCTGGTGCTACTCTGACGTTGTTCGTCCCGATCGAGCTACCGATCGGATGCGACTGAATGCAGAACATTGGTGCGAGATCGCTGAGCTCGACGATGAGTCTGTTGCCGGATTGATCGCGGATCGCGATAAGATCGATGTCCTGATCGATCTCGCCGGCCATACCGCCAATGGCCGGCTCACTCTCTTTGCTCGTCGAGCTGCGCCGGTGCAGATGAGCTGGCTCGGCTATCCGAATACGACGGCGCTGCCGACCATGGATTATCGCCTGACCGACGCGATCGTCGATCCGCCCGGCTCGGAAGCGCTGATGACCGAGCGGCCGATCCGGATCGAGGGCGGTTTTCTGGCCTATCGGCCGCCGTCGGGGATGCCGGCGATCGGTCCGGGCCCGGCAGCGCGCGGTCTCGCACCCCGCTTCGGCTGCTTCAACAACGGCTTCAAGCTGACCGCGCCGACCTTCGCGCTCTGGGCGGACCTGCTCGCGCGCGTGCCGGAAAGCCGCCTCGTCCTGCGCGCCTCTTCGCTGCGCGATCCCGATGCGCTGGCCGCACTGCGCCGCGATCTTGTGGCGGCCGGCATCGATACCGACCGGGTCGAGTTCCCGCCTTACGCGCCGACATTGGCCGAGGGGCTGGCCGGCTACAACGATATCGACGTGGCGCTCGATCCGACACCCTATAACGGCACGACGACAAGCTGCGAAGCGCTGTGGATGGGCGTGCCGGTCGTCACGCTGGCGGGCGATCGCCATGCCGCGCGGGTTGGTGCGAGCCTGCTCTTTCATGCCGGGCTCGACGAGCTGATCGCCGAGACGCCGGATCGTTATGTCGAAATCGCGGCCGGGCTGGCGACCGATCCGGCGCGGCTCGCCGGTCTCAGAGCAAATCTCCGGCCCCGGCTCGATGCCTCGCCGCTCGGCGATGCGCGCCGGCTCGCGGCCGCGTTCGAGCGGGAATTCGCTCGGGCATTCGACGCGGCGCTGGCGAATGCGGTGGCCTGACCGTATAGGACGGTGAGCGCCATGACCGAGAACCCACCCACCGTTCGCGTGCTGCTGCATCTCGCGCGCACCGGCGGCACGCTGATCAGCCGCTGCCTCGCCAGCATGAACGGCGTCGCGGTGCTGAGCGAAATTCATCCGGCGGGCGCTGCAATCCACTATCCATTCTACGATCCGCTCGAACAGGCGATGCGCTGGTACCGGCTGATCGAGCCGGCCGAACGCGAGCAACTCGGCCGCACCACCCCCGAACGTTTCGCCGACGCGATCGCGCTGATCCGCGAGCGGGCCGAGGCGCGCGGGCTTGCTCTGGTCATTCGCGACTGGACGCAGCTCGATTATCTCGGTTTGCCCTTCCGTCGCGAGACCGCGGCACGATCCGAAACCATTGCTGCGCTCGAGGATCGGTTCACGATCCGCGCCTTTGCGAGCGTGCGCCATCCGATCGGCCAGTGGCTCAGCCTGCGCCGGGTTCCTGGCACAAAAGAATTGACACTGGAAGGATTTCTCGCGGGCTATCGGCGCTTCGCTGAAGCGGCGGTGCGGACGGGCTTCGTGCGCTACGAGGATTTCACCGCGGAACCGGAGGCGACCCTGCGCGAGATCGCGGCGGCACTTGCGCTGCCCTACGATCCCGGTTTCGTCGATCGCTGGGCGGATTATCGCAACATGACCGGCGACGCGCCGGCACCGGGCGACGACGGGACGCGCATCGCACCGGCGAAGGCGCGGGCCTTGCCGCCGGGCCTGGTCGAACGGTTTGCTTCCATCGACGATTTCAACACAGCGATCGGGATGCTCGGCTATGGCCAACGGCCCTGACGCCAGCACGCCGGATATCGACGCGCCGGATAGCGGCCGGCTGCCGACGGTCATCTGCACCACCGTCGTGCGCTCGACCCATGTCGGTGCCAGCCATGGCGGCGTTTACATCGTCGATCTCGAAAGCGGCGCGATCCGGCAGGCGCTCGACTGGAACGACGGCTCGATCGACTGGTCGGGGCGCGGCGGCGGTCGGGGCCTGCGCGGCATCGCCTTTCATGGCGACGATATCTACATCGCCGCATCCGACGAGATCTTCGTCTACGACCGCGCGTTCCGGGTCCGTCGGTCGATCCGCAATCGCTATCTCGGCCTCTGTCACGAAATCCAGATCGTCGAAAGCAAACTCTATCTCACCGCGACCGCGACGGATTCGGTCCTGGTCTACGATCTCGCCACCGGTCGCTTCACCGCCGGTTATTGCGTTCGCAATCCGGGACCCGACAAACCGGAAACCGCGCGGCTCGCGTTCGGCGCCTTCGATCCCGAAGGCGAGCGCGGGCCCAAGCCGGGCGACACGACGCATATCAACAGCGTCTGGGTCGAAGGCGGCGTTATCTATATTGGCGGCGTGCATCTCGCCCGGCTCATTGCGATCGGTCGCGAGGGACCGAGCGCCTATGCGCGAATCCCGACCTGGACCCATAATGCGAGGCCGTTTCGCGGCGGGGTTCTCGCCAATTCGACCGGAAACGACTCGATCGGCTGGTTCGATCGCAACGGCGGTCTCCTCCGCCGCTACGAGATCCCGCAGTTTCCCGCCGAGTCGCTGGAGCATGCCGAGCTGCCAAAGGACTATGCCCGCCAGGCCTTCGGCCGCGGTCTTTGCCTGTCCGACGCCTCGGGCGACACCGCATCGGCACTCCTGATCGGCGGCTCGTCGCCGGCGTCCCTGTCGGCCTACCGGCTTGAAACCGGCGAGCGGCTGAAGACCGTAACCCTCACCATGGACGTCCGGAATGCCGTTCACGGGCTGGAAATCTGGCCGTTCGGTTGAGCGGCGCAACCCTTCCCGCGTTGTCGCCGCAGCCTGCGCCAAGGTACCGCGGCAATGCGCTCTGTGACCGGTTGGCCACAGTATGGTGGGAAAGCCACAAGAATCGGGCTGAAATCCTTGACCCCCCAAGGCTCTGGGTTACGATGCCCAAGCCAAGTTGTGGCGCCACAAGCCTTTCGTACCACTTGGGCTGTCTTTGGCGGTTCCGAAGGCGGTACTGGGGGGCCCAACGTGGTAATGGGGTGGCCGGGGGACTCCTAGGACCTGCCGGTCGTAACAACAAAGACAGGAACCGACAGTCATGAAAAACACACTTCTCGGTACGACCGCATTGGTCGCAGCCGGTGTGATGGCGGGTCAGGCAGCAGCGGACGGGGTCGAGCTGGGCTTGGGCGGCTATTACCGGGCAGCAGCCGGCGCGAACGTAAACGAAGATTTCTACTCCGGTAACGACGACCCGCGTTTCGGCGCGTTCCGTCAGGACGTTGAAATCTATTTCCGCGGCAGCACGACGCTCGATAACGGCATCACGGTCGGTGCGACGATCCAGCTCGAAGGCCAGAACTCTGGCGACCAGATCGACGAAGTCTGGGCGTATTTCCAGGGCGGCTTCGGCGAAATCCGTTTCGGCGATGACGACGACGCGGTCGAGCAGCTCGGCTACGGCATCCCCGGCGCCAGCATGTTCGGCGTTGACTCGCCGTGGTTCTCGTTCTCCAACGCCTGGCATGCGGGCTACGGCTACGGCACGAACACCACGTATCGTCAGCTCTCGGGCGACGCGACGAAGATCCTTTACTTCTCGCCGAGCTTCGGTGGCTTCACGTTCGCACTGTCCTATGCTCCGGACCGTCGCGGCGAAGATTGCTATTTCGGCTTCACTTCGGTTTGCGGCACGCTGATGCCTGGCGGCACGACGTTCGCCAACAATGCGGGCCAGGTTTCGGAAGTGTGGTCGGCGGCGATCAACTTCGATCACGACTTCAACGGCTTCGGCATGTATGCCGGTATCGGCGGTGCCATCGGCGAGCTGGAGAAGACGAGCCTCAGCCGTGTCACCACGTTCGTTTCCTCAGGCCATACAAGCTTTACCGGGGCAGCCAGCACCGGTCGCGACGACCAGATCTGGACCGCTCGCGGTCACCTGGGCTTCACGTTCGCCGGCTTCACGATCGGTGGCGCGACGGCCTACACCGACAACCAGGGCTCGACCGCCCAGGGTGGCGGCTTCCCGACCGTCACGAATTCCGAGACCGACGCACTCGACGGCATCACACCCGGCTCGCTCGGTGAGCGCGACGTTTGGACCTACGGCGTCGGCGTTACGTACAACTGGGATGCCTGGACCATCGGTTTCGCATGGTCAGGCGGCCAGTACTACGATCTGTACGGCGTCAATGGCGACGGCGAGCTGAACGTGTTCCGTCTCGAATCCAGCTATGCGCTTGGCCCGGGCGTGAACCTCGATGCAGCTATCGGTTACGATCATTGGGAAGCCGATGGCTCGAACTGCGAAGGCGGTGGTTGCGGTGGCGCCTCGTCCGAAGGTTCGGAATACGATGCTTGGTCGATCATGACCGGCTTCCATATCGGCTTCTAATTCCAGCCGATTACGACCTGTTACAAAGGGGCGCGGGCAACCGCGCCCCTTTTTCTTTGCCTGATTTCCGGAACGGGAGCCTGCGGCGTCCGGCGCCATTTCCCCGGTCGTCCATTCGCGCTAAACCGGCGCCCATGACCGCGAGCAAAACCAGCGATCCGCTGCCGAACGACGTCGCCGCTTCCTTGGCGCATGTAAAGGCGCGCATCGCGGCTGCCGCGCGCGAAGCCGGGCGCGATCCGGCCTCCGTCCATCTCGTTGCAGTCGCCAAGACCCATCCGGCCTCGACCGTCGAAGCGGCGATCGAAGCCGGCCATCGTCTCTTCGGCGAGAACCGCGTGCAGGAGGCGGCCGCGAAATGGCCCGATCTCAAATCGCGCTATCCCGACATCGCGCTGCATCTGATCGGGCCGCTGCAGACCAACAAATTGCGCGAGGCGCTCCGTTTGTTCGACACGATCGAAACGCTCGACCGCGAGAAGCTGGCCCGCGCGCTCGTGACTGAACGCGAACAGGGGCGGCGCATTCCGCGCTGCTTCATCCAGGTCAATATCGGCGAGGAAGCGCAGAAGGCCGGAATCGCGCCGCTCGAGGCCGACGATTTCATCCGGCTCTGCCGCGACGAACTTTCATTGCCGATCGAAGGCCTGATGTGCATCCCGCCGCAGGACGACGCGCCCGCGCCGTATTTTGCTTTGCTCGGCGAGATCGCCCGCCGCAACGACATCGCAACGCTCAGCATGGGCATGAGCGGCGACTACGAGATCGCGGTGAAGCTCGGTGCCACCCATGTACGCGTCGGCAGCGCCATCTTCGGCGCCCGCACCGCGGCGTGACGGCCTGCCGGACTGTGCCTTGAACCTTCAAACTATGTCGGAACAGAATAGACCATGACCCTGTCGTCCCGAGCCGAAACGCTGCTGCGCGACCTCGATATTTGGCTGAAACAGGCGATCGGCGACGCGCGCGTCGAACGCGACGACGCACCCGCGGGCGCCGGCGGCCCCATCGCCGCTGGCTATGTGATGCGGGTCCCGCCGGGCGAGCGCCGCGCCTTCTTTCATCCGGTCGACTGGGAAGAATACTCCGCCGTGCTGGTCGGTATCGGCGTGCTGATCCCGCGCGCGAAACCGGAGGGCGGCATGGTGCCGGAATGGGCCGACCGCAAATCCGAGGAAGTCGGGTTTCGGATCGTGGTCGGTCCCGATGCGCGGTTTCTGCCCGGCGGGCCGGCCTTCGGCGGGCTTGCGCTGATCGGTCTCTGGGGCAATCGCAAGATCCAGATCTCGGCCATCGATCGCGAACGCAAACGCGTGCTGATGACCGTGAAGACGACGGGCTATCGCGACGTGATTCCCGCCCTGAAGAACGAGGCGGCGGCGCTCGGCGCGATCGCCGGGCGTTGTCCGGCACCCTCGCTGCTTGGACAGGGCGAGCTGCCATCCGTTGGCGAGACCGCTGATTCGAGCGGTACGACCGATTCGACCGAAGGCGGTGCGCTCACCATCGTCTCCGAAAGCTGGCTGCCGGGCACGCCGCTGTCCGGGCTGCGCTGGGAGGCCGAGCCGGTCATCGGTTCGCTGGAAGAGACGCTGGCCGGTCTCGTACAGCATGACAAGCCGACCTCGCTCGCTTCACTCGGCGCCAAACTTGCGCTCGAGGCCGAGGCGCTCTGGATCGAACCGCGCGAGCGTGACAACCTGCTCAAGATCATCGCCACGCTGCGCGATACGACCTCGGTCGCATCCTCGCGCACGCATGGCGATCTCGAACCGCAGAACATCCTGGTCGGGCCGGGCGGCAAAATGGCCCTGCTGAACTGGGAATTTTCACGCGAAGACGGGCGCGGCGTCACCGATCTGATCCGTTTCGCGGTCAACCCGCGTTATACGCTGGCAACGGGCTTTGCCGGTTTCCTCGATGCGCGCGCGACCGACATGCTGCGCCGGATCCAGGCGGGCAGCCTGCCCGGTGCGGCGCTCCCGCTCGGCCAGCTTCTCGCCTTGCAGTTCTGTACACATTTCATCGACCGGATTCGCACCTATCCACGCAAGGCGGGCGTGCGCATGATTACGCTCGCCCAGCTCATCGAATCGGACTGGACGCTCGCCAACGCACCGGCGACGCATTGAGAGGGATGAAATGATCCATCAGATCCCCGATGTCCTGACACCAGAGCAGATCACCAAGCTGCGCGCGCTGATCGACGAAAGCCCGTTCGAGAGCGGCGAGCGCACGGCCGGATATCGCGCGAGGCGGGTCAAAGACAATCTGCAAATGGCGCCCGATGCGGAGTATCTCGACGCTATCCAGAAGATGGTGTTTCAGGCGCTGGTATCAAATCTCGCCTTCCGGGCCGCGGCGATGCCGCGCAAATTCGTGCTGCCGATGGTCAGCCGCTACAAGCCGGGCATGGCCTATGGCGCCCATATCGACAATGCGATCATGGGCCAGCGCATGGGCAGTCTCGAGCGCAGCGATCTTTCCTACACGCTCTTCCTCACCGATCCGGCCGAGTATGACGGCGGCGAGCTGACGCTTTGGAGCCCCTATGGCGAGCAACGCATCAAGCTCCAGCCCGGCTCGCTGTTTCTCTATCCCTCGACCATGCTGCATATGGTGAGCCCGGTGACACGCGGCGAACGCGTGGTCGTCGTCGGCTGGATCGAAAGTATCGTGCGCGACGAAAGCAAGCGCGAGATACTGTTCGACCTCAACCGGATCAAACAATATCTGATCGACAATCATCCCGACGCGCTGGAGGCCGATCTCGCGCTCAAGGCCTATGGCAATCTGATGCGCAAATGGGCCGATACCTGAGCGAAGCGGCGGACCCGCTCGCTCAGAACATGTGGCCGAGCTTCTCCGCCTTGGCCGCCATATAACGCCGGTTGAAGCGGTTCGCCTCGATCACCAGCGGCACGCGCTCGGCGACACGGATGCCGCAGCGCTCGAGCCCCTTCACCTTGTCGGGATTGTTGGTCATCAGGCGGACCGCATCGAAGCCGAGCTGGCGCAGCATCGCCGCGGCCGGCTCGTAGATGCGTTCGTCGGCGGCGAAGCCGAGCTGGTGGTTCGCCTCGATCGTGTCGGCGCCGCGATCCTGCAATCCATAGGCGCGCAATTTGTTGACGAGGCCGATGCCGCGGCCCTCCTGCGCGAGATAGAGCAGCACGCCCGCGCCCGCCTTGCCGATCGCGGCCAGCGCACCGTGCAACTGGTCGCCGCAATCGCACCGCAGACTGCCGAGCAGATCGCCGGTGAAACATTCCGAATGGACGCGGGTCAGAACCGGCTGGTCGGCGGGCGGTGCGCCGACGACGATCGCGAGATGCTCGACCGAGCCGTCGCCGGGCCGGAACGCGACGATGCGACAATTCTCGGCGCCGGCCAGCGGCACCAGCGCATCGCCGACCCGGGTCAGCGATTGCGCGGCGGCACTCGGATAGGCGGCGATCTCGGAGACCGAGACGGTGAGCAATTCTTCGGCTGCGGCGAGCGCCTTCAGGGCGGTCGCACCCTTGCCGCGCACCGGCCCCATCACGACCGAGGGCAGCAGGCGCGCAAGCTTGGCGAGTTCCACCGCGGCGGCGACCGTCGCCGCATCGGGCATCGTGCCGCTGCCAGGCTGCCGCTTCTGCGGCAGCGGCGGCATGGTCGGATCGGCAAGGTGCCGGATATCGTCGGCCGAGAGCTGGTCCGCGACGCGCATCAGCGCGAGCGGGCCGTCGCCGACCGCAATTCCGAGATGTCGCGCGCGCGCACTCGGGACCGCCAGAACCGGCAGCTCGCCGGTCAGGCGGTGCATGCGCTCGATCTGATGGTCGGTTGCGG
>JBBDWW010000020.1:0-9535 GCA_040902645.1 Dongiaceae bacterium
GCGCCGGGCCGCGGCGTGGATTGCCGGGTCAAGCCCGGCAATGACGAACGAGTGTGGGTCGGACGACTGCGCGATGTGATGGCGCCCTACACCGCGCGGATGCCGTAGATCGGGCCGTCGCGGAAGCGGGCGAAGCGGAAGCCCGAAATGTCGTGCACGGTCCGGCCGTTGGATGCGAGGTCGGCAGCGATGCGGCCGGTGATCGGACCCATGCCGAAACCGTGCCCGCTCATGCCCGTGGCAACGACGAGACCTGCGGGCGTGCCCGGCGCATCGATAACCGGGATCATGTCCGGCGTCATGTCGATCATGCCCGCCCAGCTCTTCTGCACAGTGACGGGGCCGATATCGGGGAAGAGCGACTTGAACGCCGCGATTGCGCTCGTGTTGCGCTGTTCGTTGGGTGCCGGATCGAGCACGCGCGTCTTTGTATAAGCCGAGGCCGGTTCGCCCCGAATCTTGTCGATCACTCCGTCGAGGAACGGCCGCCCGACCGAGAGCGCAACGTCACCGCGATTGGCCTGCAGGCCCGGCCAGAAAATTTTCATATGACGCAGGCTGTCGGGCACCAGGAAATGATCGGTCTGGCCGTCGGCGAGATTGATGGCGCCGTTGCTGCGCTGGCGGAAGCCGACCTGCGGCGACCAGACGCCGCAATCGGTGATCGACCGGACCGGATCGATCAAGGTCACGCTGGCGCGGATCGAGAGCTGCGGCAGATCGATCCCGAGCGGCCGCAGCAATCGCGCGGACCAGGCGCCGGCCGCGACGATCACCTTGTCGCATTTGACGAAGCGCTTTTCCGTCTGCACGCCGGATATACGGCCGCCTTCTGTTTCGATCCTGAGCGCGGCCTCGCCGGTCGCGATTTCGGCGCCGCCTTTGCGCGCCGCCGCGGCGAAGGCATCGGAGACCTTCTCGGGGTCGGCCTGGCCGTCATTCTCGGTGAAAATGCCGCCGACGAAGCTGCCGCTGATACCGTGTACGATCCCGGCGATCTCCGCCGGCGTGACGGCGCGCGTGCGCAGCTGGAATTGACGGGCGATATCGAGCCAGCCCTCGTATTTCGCCATCGCCTTCGGATTGTCGGCGATCTTGAGATTGCCGCCCATGCGCCAGCCGAGATTGGCGCCGAGCTCGGCCTCGAGGTTTTGCCACATCCGATTGCATTCGATCATCAGCGGCACTTCGAACGGATCGCGGCCCTGCTGGCGCACGAAGCCCCAATTGCGGCTCGACTGTTCGCCGGCGATGCGGCCCTTCTCGAGCAGCAGCGGTCTGAGGCCCTTCTTCACGAGATACCAGGCGGCGCTGGTGCCCACGATCCCGCCGCCGACGATTACCACATCCGTCATAGCCGGAACCTTCAGAGAATTTCGAGAGGCACCGCACCGCCGCCGGTGAGCAATTCGAGCCCGCCGGTCGTGAGCGCGTAGGTGCCACCCTGGATGATGCCGATGCCTTCGTCTTCGAGCTCGACGCAGCTATGCAGCACGAAGGTCGTGTTCGCCTGCATGATCTGGCTCGATTCGCGGCAGATCTCGAGCGCCTCGAGCCAGATCGGCGGATAGGCGATACCGATGCCGTATCCGAAACGCATCAGGAACTTGTCTTCGAGGCCCGCTTCGCGCAGCGGCTTGAGTGCGGCCTCCTCGACCGCGGCGACGGGCGTGCCGATCTTGCAGGCGCGTTCGCCTTCCTCGAGCGAAACGCGGCAGAGCTCGTAGAGTTCGCGCGCGCGTTTGCCCGGATCGCCGACCGAAAATGTATGCAGCGTAACCGCGTGATAGCGATGCTCGACGCCGGCGAACTCGGCATGGACCAGTTCGCCTTTCTGCATCTTCCGTGCGCGCGCGGCGCCGTGGCCGCCGGGCGTGCGCGGGCCCGATGCGAGCTCGGTCGTGATCGCCCAGTAATCCGAGCCGGCGCGGCGCATCGCCGCCTCGATCTCGGCCGTGAGCGCGATTTCAGTAACGCCTGGCTTCGCGGTCTTGCGGGCCGCCTCGAGCCCGGCCCGCGCATACTCCGCGGCCTTGCGCATGTAGGCCATTTCGGCGGGCGACTTGACGACGCGCGCCGCACCGAGAATCGCATTCGCGTCGACGATCTTGGCGGGCGCGAGCGCGTGGCCGATTGCGAGTGCCATCGGATGCGTGAGCACGCTCGATCCCAGTTCGATGCCCACCGTGCCATTGCCGGCGAGGCCCTTCTCTCGCGCGACCTGAGCGTAGAGCGCGGCCACGTCGTCGACATGCAGTTTGTAGGTCCGGATATCCCCGATCCAGCTCGACTCGCGCGCGAGCGGCCGGTCGGTGTTGCGCAGCACCAAAGTGGGTTCGCCGGAGCCCACCCCGTTATCCGAGGTCGCGAAGATCATTGCCTGCGGGCTGACGGCGCTGGTCCAGCTATCGTAGCCGCCGAAATAGAAATGATGCTCGGGGGCGACCGAGATCACGACATCGATGCCGGACGCGCGCAGTTTGCCGCGGACCGCATCGAACCGCGCGCGATGTTCGGCTTGCGAGAAGGCGGCAAAGGGCGGGGCCATGGTTGCTCGTTCTCTGTCGGTGGTCAGCGCGCGAGCCTAGCGGGGCGCGAAGAGGGCGGCAATCGGCTTGGGACAGGCCCCTTATCCTCGTCATTGCCGGGCTTGACCCGGCAATCCACCGTGCGATCAGGCTCCGCGTCCATGAGTGATACGCGGAGCAGCGGATAAGTGGATGCCCGGGTCAAGCCCGGGCATGACGAAATTTTATTGGATAAGCCAGAGTGAACGTCGAAGCGTGAAAAGGCGCGCGCACTACCCGTTCTTCGCCAGAACCTCGCCGGCGAAATAGAGCGAGCCGCAGAAGAGCAGGCGCGACGGGCGGGATTCGGTTTCGATGATGCGGGCAAGTGCCGCCTCGATCGTGTCGGCGGAATCGGCCTTGCCGATCCCTGCCGCGTTCGCCGCCGCGATCATCTCGTCGGTCGTCAGATTCTGGTGGCCGCCGCCGACCGAGACCGCCTGCAAGGAAGCGATAAACGGCATCAGGTGCCGCAGATACCCGATCGGCTGCTTGGTGTTCAGCATGCCGAAGATGAGATGCACGGGTTTGGAATCGCCAGCCCGCCGGTCCGTGTCGGCCCAGTCGCGCAGCACCGAGGCGATCGCAGCGCCGGCCGATTCGTTATGTCCGCCATCGACCCACATTTCCCAGCCCGGTTTCAGCTTTGCCGCCAGTGCGCCGCCGGTCAGACGCTGCATGCGCGCCGGCCATTCGACCTCGACGAGGCCGCGGCGGATCGCATCTTCGCGCACGTCGATATCGCCGAGGCAGGGCAGGGTGGCGAGCGCCATGCCGGCATTGCCGATCTGGAAATCGCCGAGCAGACCCGGGCGCGGCAGATGCAGTTCGCGATTGGCATCGCGAAAACGCATGCCTGGGCCTTCGGGAAGGCAGGTCCATTCGTGGCCTTCGCGCATCAGAGCGACGCCGAGCTTCGCCGCGCGCGCATCGAACACGGCAGTAGCTTCCGGCGGTTGCGCGCCGATGACCGCCGGCACGCCGGCCTTCATGATCCCGGCTTTTTCGAAGGCGATCTTTTCGAGCGTGTCGCCGAGATAGATCATGTGATCCATCGAGATCGGTGTGATGACGGTCGCGAGCGGCCGGTCGATCATGTTGGTCGCATCGAGCCTGCCGCCGAGCCCGGTTTCGAGCAGCAGGATATCGGCCGGCGTTTCGGCGAAGGCGAGAAAGGCCGCGACGGTGGTGATTTCGAAGAAGGTGATGTTGCGCTGGTCGTTCGCGCGCTCGCATTTTTCGAGAAGATCGATCAGCCGTTCCTCGTCGATCAGATGGCCGACCAGCCGGATCCGCTCGTGAAAGCGCACGAGATGCGGCGAGGTATAGACATGCACGCGATAGCCGGAAGCCTCGAGCATCGCGCGCAGATAGGCGATGACCGAGCCTTTGCCGTTGGTGCCGGCGACATGGACGACCGGCGGCAGCCGGTCTTGCGGCCGGCCGACGCGGTCGAGCAGATCGGCGACACGGTCGAGGCCGAGATCGATGATCTTCGGATGCAGCCGGTTGAGCCGTTCGAGGACGCGGTCGCTGCCTGCGAGCGGCGGGCCGGAAGGAGAAGCGTCTGTCGGGCTGGCCATGATGTCGAGCGACGCTGGGCGCTTGCGATCCGGAACGATCCGTCCGGTCAGCGCGCGGTGCCGGGGCTCCGGTGGGTTTCGTTCCGGTCCGGCGCGTTCAGAACCGGAATCGAATCGCGCGGCGGCGGTACCGTCATTTCGCGGGATTCTGCCGGTCGGCCGGGGCGGGTGATGAGGCGGATCAGCCGGATCAGGGTTTCGCGCAACTGACCGCGCGGCACCACCATGTCGACCATGCCATGCTCGCGCAGATATTCCGCGCGCTGGAAGCCCGCCGGCAAAGTTTCGCGGATCGTCTCTTCGATGACACGCGCGCCCGCAAAGCCGATGACGGCTCCCGGTTCGGCGATTGCGATATCGCCCAGCATCGCGAAGGAGGCGCTGACGCCCCCGGTCGTGGGATCGGTCAGCACGACGATATAGGGCAATCCGGCTTCCTTGACCTCGTCGATCGCGATGATGGTGCGTGGCATCTGCATGAGCGAGAGGATGCCCTCCTGCATGCGCGCGCCGCCCGAGGCCGGAATCGCAATCAGCGGCGCCCGGTTCGCAACGGCATGGCGGGCGGCTGCGATCAGCCCGTCGCCCACCGCCTGGCCCATCGAGCCGCCCATGAAATCGAAATTGAACTGCGCGATGACGGTGCGCATGCCGTCGAGCGTCCCGTCGGCGACGATGATCGCATCCTGTTCGCCCGTTTTAGACTGCGCCTCCTTGAGTCGGTCGGAATAGCGTTTGCGATCGCGGAATTTCAGCGGATCGGGTTCGATCTTCGGTAGCGTGAGGCGGCTGTAGGTGCCGTCGTCATAGAGGAGACCAAGGCGCCGCTTCGCATCGATGCGCAGATGGTGGCCGCATTCCGGGCAGACGCGATGGTTCGCCTCGAGATCGCGGTGAAACACCATCTGGCCGCAGGCCGGGCATTTTTCCCAGAGATTTTCCGGCACATCGGTCTTGCGAACGAGGGCCTGCAGTTTCGGGCGGACGAAATTATTGATCCAGCTCATGCCGCTTCCTCGCGGCCGGCCTTGCGCACGCCGGCGGCGAGCGAGCGCACGAAGGCGAGCGCATCCTCGACCAGGCCCGGCTTTGCGCGGCCCTTCGCATCGAGGTTGGCGGCGATACGCTCGACCAAAGCGGAGCCGACGACCGCGGCATCGGCCACGCGCGCGACATTGCCGGCCTGTTCCGGGGTGCGGATGCCGAACCCGACGGCGACCGGCAGGTCGGTATGGCGCTTCAGGCGCAGCACCGCGCCGCGCACATGCTCGTCGCTCGCCGAGCGCGTGCCGGTGATACCCATGATCGAAACGTAATAGACGAAGCCGGAGGTGTTGTTGAGCACGACCGGCAGACGCTTGTCGTCGGTCGTCGGCGTCGCGAGGCGGATGAAATTTACGCCCGCGGCAAGTGCCGGGAGACAAAGCTCGCTGTCTTCCTCGGGCGGCAGATCGACGATGATCAGCCCGTCAACGCCGACCGCGAGCGCATCGTCGAGAAACCGTTCGACGCCGTAGCTGTAGATCGGGTTGTAGTAACCCATCAGCACAATCGGCGTGTCGTTGTCGCGCTTGCGAAACGCATCGACCATGGCAAGCGATTTGGACATGCGCTGCCCGCCTTTGAGCGCGCGCAAGCCCGCCGCCTGGATCGCCGGCCCATCCGCCATCGGATCGGTGAATGGCATACCGATCTCGATCAGATCGGCGCCCGCATTGGGCAGGCCCTGAAGTAACGCGAGCGACGTGTCGTAATCGGGATCGCCGCCGGTGACGAAGGTGATGAGCCCGCCGCGCCCCTGCGATCTGAGCGCCGCAAAGCGTCGCGCGATGCGGCCGGAATCGGGCGCGCGGGCGGTATCGTTCAGCGCACTGCTCACAGTTTCGTTCCCAGCGCGTCGGCCACGGTGAAGATGTCCTTGTCGCCGCGGCCGCACATATTCATGACCAGCAGATGGTCCTTCGCGAGTTTCGGCGCGAGCTTCGTCACATGGGCGAGCGCATGCGCCGGTTCGAGCGCGGGAAGGATGCCCTCGGCGCGGGCGCAGAGCTGGAACGCGGCGAGCGCTTCCTTGTCGGTGGCGGCCACATAGGTGACGCGGCCGCTATCGTGTAGCCAGCTATGCTCGGGGCCGATGCCGGGATAATCGAGCCCGGCCGAAATCGAATGCGCCTCAGTGATCTGCCCGTCATCGTCCTGCAGCAGATAGGTGCGGTTGCCGTGCAGCACGCCCGGCCGTCCGCCGTTCAAGGAGGCGGCATGCTTGTCGGTGTCGAGCCCGAGGCCGGCCGCTTCGACGCCGATCATCTTCACGCTCGGCTCGTCGAGGAAGGGATGGAACAGGCCGATCGCATTGGAACCGCCGCCGATGCAGGCGATCAGCGTGTCGGGCAGGCGGCCTTCGGCTTTCTGCAACTGCTCGCGCACCTCGCGGCCGATGACCGACTGGAAGTCGCGCACCATCGCCGGATAAGGATGCGGGCCGGCCGCGGTGCCGATGATGTAGAACGTGTCCTCGACATTGGCGACCCAGTCGCGCAGCGCCTCGTTCATCGCATCCTTGAGCGTGCGGCTGCCACTCTTGACCGGCCGCACTTCGGCGCCGAGCAGACGCATGCGGAACACGTTCGGCTTCTGCCGTTCGATATCGATCTCGCCCATATAGACGACGCAGGGCAGGCCGAAGCGCGCACACACCGTCGCGGTCGCGACGCCATGCTGGCCGGCACCGGTTTCGGCGATGATCCGCTTCTTGCCCATGCGGCGGGCGAGCAGGATCTGGCCGAGGCAGTTGTTGATTTTGTGCGCGCCGGTATGGTTGAGCTCGTCGCGCTTGAAGTAGATCTTCGCGCCGCGCAGCTCTTCGGTGAGGCGCTCTGCGAAATAAAGCGGGCTCGGCCGCCCGACATAATGTTCGAGATAGCCCTCCATCTCGCCATGGAAATCGGGGTCGATCTTCGCCGCCGCATAGGCGCGCTCGACATCGAGGATCAGCGGCATCAGCGTTTCGGCAACAAAGCGGCCGCCGAACATGCCGAAATGCCCCTGCTCGTCGGGCCCGGCGCGGAAGGTGTTGAGGCTGTTCATACGGTCACTTCGACGATGCGGAAATGCTCACAAAACCGGAGCGAGCGCAGAATGAACCACAGCGGCGACCCTAGGTCAAAAGCCAAGCGGCGCACCGCCGACCGGCGATAAAGCGAAGCGGCCGCAACCGGTTAGGGTCGAAACGCCCAGTATGGGCCGGCGTCGGTCTCGACCCGGCCGAGGCCGAATCGCCGGTCCGGCCCGATCGCCGTGTTCAGCACCTGATGAATGTCGCCCAGGAGCAACCGATTGGTGCCGTAATAGCTGTGACCGATGCTGTCGGCGCTGATCGCGCTCGCGTCGATCGTCTCGATCCCGGGATAGACGAACGGCTCCTCGCCCGCGCCGCCCGCGACATCATCGCCGGTAAAGCTGCCGGCGAGCATCAACGCGCGATCGGCGCGCGACACATAGAGCGTGATGCGACCGGCATTGTCCACCAGAGCGGGTGCGCGTTTCTCGAGCATATCCTTGTCCATTTCAGGTGCCGCCAGAATCAATTCGTCGATGATCGGCCCGCGATCGCCGCTGCGCTGGGCCGCAATGCGCGACAGCGCCAGGACGGTGACGCGGTTGCCCATCGAATGGGCGATCAGATGTTCGCGATCGGCGACGCTGGTGCGGTCGAGCAGTTCGAGCAATTCGGCCAATGCCGGTGCCGCCTCTTCTGCGGCCTCCCGATCGTCGGAAAAATCGATCAGACTGCTTCCAGCCGGCCAGCTGAACGCGACGATCGCGCCATTCCAGTCGAGATCGGCGGAAAGCTGTGCGGTGCGCTGTACCGCTTCGGCGAAGCTGGTGTTGAAGCCATGCACGAAAATGAGCGCCTCGCGCCGTGACGATGCTTGCAACTCCGCCGCGACCGCCGCCAGGAATCCGTTCGCGTCCATGCCTTCGAGCGAGAGGACGACGACATGCGCGTCGGGATCGGCATCGCCGCCCAACAATCCGGGCTCTTCCAGCGAACCGATCTCATGTCCCTCGGGAATGCTCACCTGCGCCACGCCGAAGGAGACATCGCCGTCTTTCGAACCGTAGCGCTCCGCCGGATCGTCCTTGCCGGTATCGATCCGGTTGGTGCCGTAGAAGACCAGCCGGGTCTGCGCTTCAGTCACCGGCGCCGGTGCGACAGCGGTCACGCAGCCGCCCAGCGCCAAAAGGCAGATCACCGCCGGGGCGCAAAGCCGGATTCGGAACGATGCTGTCATGACGCGGATTCCCCTCGATCCCGGTTGGCTGCCCGGATTCCCGATCGACGGGCCCTTGGCCCGGGCCCGCCATCGGCTGGATAATAGGGCGGATTGTGGCGCGAATTTGACCCGGCGCAACGCCGTGCCCAGCCTATGTTGGGGGAACTTCTGGAATGGCAAGCCTTTACGATCTCAAGCCGCGCTTTCAGGCCCAGCTCCGGCCGCTGGCCCAGCATCTGGCCAAGCGCGGCATCACACCCAATCAGGTGACATTGGCCGCGGTTCTGCTTTCGGTCCTTGTCGGCGGTCTGGTCGCGCTCGCGGACGGCACAAACGGCACATTGCTGTTGCTGCCGCTCGCTCTGTTCGCGCGCATGGCGCTCAACGCCATCGACGGCATGCTGGCGCGCGAGCATGGCATGGCGAGCGATCTCGGTGCGGCGCTGAACGAACTCGGCGACATCGTTTCCGATGCGGCACTCTATCTGCCGCTGGCACTGGTGCCCGGCGCGCCGGCGGCGTGGATCGTGCTGTTCGTGGTCGCTTCGGCGTTGACCGAAATGGCCGGGCTGATCGGTCCGATGCTCGGGCGCGAACGTCGCTATGACGGGCCGATGGGCAAGAGCGATCGCGCGCTGGTCGTCGGTGCGCTGGCATTGCTGCTCGGTCTCGGCGTGCCGACCGGTTTCTGGCTCTCGCTCGCCTTCGCGATCGCCTTTGCGCTGGCGATGGTGACCGTGATGCGGCGCGTGCGCGCGATCGTCGACATCGTCGATCCGTCCGCCGACTCCCATGACGGCTTCTGATGTTCGTCCGCCTCGATCCGACGATCTGGTGGACCATCGCCGGCATCTATGCGGTGCTGCTGCTGGCGGGCGTTCTCGTGTTCGGTATCGGACGGCGCGTGCCGGCGCTCGGCAGCAGCGAGCTGCGCCAGCGCGTCACGAGCTGGTGGATCATGGCGACCCTGTTCGCCGTTGCGATCCTGCTCGATCGCATCGCGTCGCTGGTCTTTCTCGGCTTCGTGAGTTTCCTCGCGCTCAAGGAATATCTCTCGCTGATCCCGACGCGGCGCGCCGACCGGCGCGTGCTGCTGTGGGCCTACCTG
>JBBDWW010000021.1:0-9477 GCA_040902645.1 Dongiaceae bacterium
GGGGGAAGCTGATGCGACCATCAATTGCCTGGCTTTTGGGGGCCTAGGGTGAGGCGGCTGGCAACCTCCAGAGAGGGTTGCTCTCTGTGATGCTGAAAATGATGTCCGTCTATGGCCGGATTGGGCCCCGATTAAGGCGAAATTGTGATATCTGCACCGCCGCCGGCCGAAATTGGGGCCTTGCGGGGCGGATTCCAGCCACAATCTCTGTTATTACAGCCCCGCCTCTATCGCCTGCCTGCCGAATTCTGGGAGACCCACCGCAATGACCGCCCCCGACAGTTTCAAAGCCTGCCGCCGTTTCACGGTGGGCAAGCGCAGCTACCGTTACATGAGCCTCAAGGAGGCCGAGAAGAACGGCCTCGCCGGCATCTCGCGTTTGCCTTATTCGCTCAAGCTGCTGCTCGAGAATCTGTTGCGGCACGAGGACGGGCGCAGCGTCACCCCGGACGACATCAAGGCGGTTGCCGGCTGGCTGCTGCAGCGTCGTTCGGATCGCGAGATCGCGTATCGGCCGGCGCGCGTGCTGATGCAGGATTTCACCGGCGTGCCCGCCGTGGTCGATCTCGCGGCGATGCGCGATGCGATGGCGCGGATGGGTCGCGATCCGAAGAAGATCAATCCGCTCTCACCGGTCGACCTGGTGATCGATCATTCGGTGATGGTCGATGCGTTCGGCAACAAGGACGCATTCAAGGCCAATGTCGACCACGAATATGCGCGCAACGGCGAGCGCTATTCGTTCCTGCGCTGGGGTGCGACCGCGTTCGATAATTTCAGTGTCGTGCCGCCGGGCACCGGCATCTGCCACCAGGTCAATCTCGAATATCTCGCGAAGGTCGTGTGGTCGCACAAGGATGCGGACGGCTGGTGGGCCTATCCCGACACTTTGGTCGGCACCGACAGCCACACCACGATGATCAACGGTCTTGCCGTACTCGGCTGGGGCGTCGGCGGCATCGAGGCGGAAGCGGCGATGCTGGGCCAGCCGATCTCGATGGTGATTCCCGAAGTGATCGGCTTCCGGCTCGACGGCGCGCTCGCGGAGGGTGCAACGGCCACCGATCTGGTGCTGACCGTCACCGAAATGCTGCGCCGCAAGGGCGTGGTCGGCAAGTTCGTCGAATTCTACGGCCCCGGCGTCGCCGCCTTGACGCTGGCCGATCGCGCGACCATCGCCAACATGGCGCCGGAATATGGCGCGACCTGCGGCATCTTTCTGATCGACGCCGAAACGATCCGCTATCTCAGGGCAACCGGCCGCAGCGCCGACACGGCGGCGCTGGTCGAAGCCTATGCGAAACGCCAGGGGTTCTGGCACGGCCCGAAATCGGACGAACCGATCTTCACCGACACGCTGGAGCTCGACATCGCCACGGTCGAATCGAGCATCGCCGGGCCGCGCCGTCCGCAGGACCGCATCGCGCTGTCGGCCGCAGCAACCGCCTTCGCACAGGCGCTGACCGACACGTTCAAGCGGCCCGCGGATGTGAAGCGCATCGCGGTCGGCGGCACGAATTACGATCTCGGCGACGGCGATATCGTCATCGCGGCGATCACGAGCTGCACCAACACCTCGAATCCGAGCGTGATGCTCGGTGCCGGCCTCGTCGCGGAGAAGGCAGTCGCGCGCGGCCTGAAAGTGAAGCCGTGGGTCAAAACGTCGCTCGCACCCGGCAGCCAGGTGGTGACCGATTATCTCGCGAAGGCCGGCCTCAACAAGGCGCTCGACAAACTCGGCTTCAATCTCGTCGGCTATGGCTGCACGACCTGCATCGGCAATTCCGGGCCGCTGCCCGAACCGATCGCCGATGCCGTCACGCGCGGCGATCTGGTCGCAGCCGCGGTCCTCTCCGGTAACCGGAATTTCGACGGGCGCATCAATCAGCATGTGCGCGCCAACTATCTCGCCTCGCCGATGCTGGTCGTCGCCTATGCGATCGCCGGCAGCATGAAGATCGACCTGGTCAAGGATCCGCTCGGCGACGGGCGCGACGGCAAGCCGGTCTATCTGCGCGACATCTGGCCGACCAATCGCGAGATCGACGCGACGATCCGCCGTGCGGTCAACGCCACCATGTTCCGCACGCGCTATGCCGATGTGTTCAAGGGCGATGCGCGCTGGCGCAAGACGCCGGCCGGCAAGGGGCTGACCTATGACTGGCGGAGCGATTCGACCTATGTGCAGAACCCGCCTTATTTCGAGGGGATGACGCCGGCACCGGCGCCGCTCACCGATGTCAAAGGCGCGCGGATGCTCGCTCTGCTCGGCGACAGCATCACGACCGACCATATCTCGCCGGCCGGCTCGATCAAGAAGGACAGTCCGGCCGGGCGCTATCTGATCGAGCATGGCGTCGAGGTGGCCGATTTCAATTCCTACGGCGCACGGCGCGGCAATCATCAGGTGATGATGCGCGGCACGTTCGCGAATATCCGGCTGCGCAACGAGATGCTGCCCGGCACGGAGGGCGGCGTCACCAAGCACATGCCATCGGGCAAGGTGATGTCGATCTACGACGCGGCGATGCACTACCAGGAAGAAGGCGTGAAGCTGGTCGTGGTCGCGGGCAAGGAATATGGTGCCGGTTCGTCGCGCGACTGGGCCGCCAAGGGCCCGCTGCTGCTCGGCATCAAAGCGGTGATCGCCGAGAATTACGAGCGCATCCATCGTTCCAACCTGGTCGGGATGGGCGTGCTGCCGCTGCAATTCGCCGATGGCACCGACCGGTTGACCTTGGGGCTCGACGGCAGCGAAACGTTCGATATCGGCGGCATCGCGCAGGGTTTGCAGCCGCGCGGCGCCATGCCGGTCACCATCTATCGTGCCGACGGGCAGCGGGAGACGATTACCGTTCGATGCCGGATCGATACGCTCGACGAGCTCGATTATTACCGGCATGGCGGCATCCTCACCTATGTGCTGCGTCGCCTGATGGCGGATGCGGCGTAACGACGCGGCATAAGAATGCCCGCGCCCACGACGGGGCCATGCCGGCACCCGCATCAACCGGAATTGACCCGATGTGATGCGACGCTGTGGCACTTCTGCGCTAGAGTCGTCCGCATGGATAAAATCAGACCGGTTTATGGCCGCGCATTCGCGCCATCGTTCGCCGCTGCGTTTCTGGTCGCTGCTCTTGTCGGGGTCTCAGGCATGCCGGCGCGAGCGATGGAGCTGGTCACCGATTCGTCACCGGTGGTGATCGAGCTTTTTACCTCGCAGGGCTGTTCGTCCTGTCCGCCGGCCGACGAATATCTCGGCGAGCTGGCGATGCGGCGCGACGTGCTCGCGCTCGCCTTCCATGTCGATTACTGGAACTATATCGGCTGGGAAGACCCGTTCTCCTCGCCCGAGGCGACCGCGCGCCAGCGTGCCTATGCCAGACCGATGAATCTGCGCGCGGTCTATACGCCGCAGATGGTAATCGACGGCACGACCCATGAAGTCGGATCGCATCGCGCGGCGGTCGCGAGCGCAATCAAGACGGCGGCCGCACGGCCGAAAGCGTCGCTCGTGCTGATGAGCGATGGCGGCGGCTACAAGATCATGATCGGCGATGGCGTCGGCACGATGGCAGCCCTCCCCGAGCCCGCGACCGTCTGGCTCATCGAATATGACCGCGAGCAGGTGACCGACGTGCAGCGCGGCGAGAATGCCGGCAAAATGCTGACCGAGTACAACGTCGTGCGCACCTTCCGCGCGATCGGCGAATGGAACGGCACGGCGACCGAGATCGCGTTGCCAGCCGCCGAAACCGATGCCGAGGCCTGTGCCGTCATCGTGCAGGCGGGACCGGTCGGCCCGGTCTATGCGGCGGCCGCGTTCGTGATGGAGTGAGCGGCGCCGGGATTAATCAGCGAGCGGCTGCCCTGCCCTTTCTTGTCGCTATCCCCTGCATAAGATAGCGTTGCCTCCGGTAAGTGCGGTGCCTCGCACCGCAGGGGGAACGTGCGGTCACACCGCAGGCGGCGGTATCGGGGATGGCGACATGATCCAGCGGCTGGCGAAGATCCTTTTCGTGCTGATGATGGCGATCTTCCTGCTGCTGGTCGGCATCAACAACCTGCTCGATTACGGCGCAAACTTCGCCTTCGTGCAGCATGTCATGTCGATGGACCTGGTTGCGCCCGACAATCCGCTGATCGGGCATGCGATCACGAACCCGACGGCGCATCACATCGTCTATGCGCTGATCATCTCAGCCGAGATCGGCGCGGGATTGCTCTGCGCCATCGGCGCCTGGCAGCTCTTTCGCGCGCGGCGCGAGCCGGCCGAGCGATTCCAGGCGGCCAAGTGTGCTGCCATCGCCGGCCTCATGCTTGCGATCACGCTCTATTTCTTCGGCTTCATGACAATCGCCGCCGAATGGTTCCAGATGTGGCAGGCCTCTTCGTTCAACGGGCAGGAAGCGGCGTTCCGCCTCATCGTCTGTTTCGGGATCGCGCTGATCTTCCTCTGTTTGCGCGAGAGCGACGAACCCGGCAGCGCGCCATGATCCCGCAAATTCCGTGACCCGGCTGCATCTGACCGTCGCGTTTCTCGGTCACAAGACCTGCCGCAATTTCAATTTCCATGCCGCCATCCTGCAGGTCTATCTGCTGGCCGAAGGCGTCTCGATCGAGACGATCTTCTTTGCCTATGGCATCTGGAGTATCGCGAAGATGGTCTTCGAGGTGCCGACCGGAATCTTCGCCGACCGGTTCGGGCGACGGTTCAGCCTGATCGTCGGCATCGCGGTCCGCTCGCTTGGCCTTATCTGGCTATTCGCGTCGGCCGATCCCGCGAGCGTGCTCGGGTCGTTCGTGCTGATGAGCCTCGGCAGCGCGTTCATCAGCGGGTCGGATTCGGCGCTGCTCTACGATGCGGTGCATGACGGCAGCGGCGACGGGGCCTACCGGCGGCTCGAATCCTGGGGCTATATCGTCGAGCTCGCGGTCTATGGCGGGTCGGCGGCGATCGGATCTTTGCTGACGGACCGGATCGGCCTCGCGATGCCGGTGCTGCTGAGCGCGCTCGGCAGCGCGATCGGCATTCTCTTCGTGGTCATGCTGCCGGCGGACAAGCGGGCCGGGCGCGAAGCCTCGCGCGCGCAATCGCCGCTGCTGCAGTTCCTGCGGGTGATGCGCGAGATCCTGCGCCATCCGCCGTTGCGCGCCGCCGCCATTGCCTTCGTCGCATTCAACGTCATCATCGATGCCGGCACGCTGCTCTATCAGCCGATCCTGATCGAACAGGGGGTCGCCACGATCTGGTTCGGAGTCGGGCTTGGCGCGCTGATGCTGGCCGACATGGCGGGGGTGTGGCTCGGCAATCGCCGCCCACTGTCGCAGTTGTCGCGCGGCCAGTCGGCTCTGCTGGTCAATGCGATCTTCGCCGGGTTCATCCTCTGCTGCATCGTCGCGGGCTGGCTGCCGGCACCGCTGGCGCTCATGATGGTGTGGCTCGGCTATGTCCTGCACAGCGCGGGTGACGGGCTGCAATACCCGCTGGTGCGGGTCTGGGCCAACGAAGCCTTTTCCGGCCCGGAGCGCGCGACGATGCTGTCGGTGCTGTCGGGCGCATCTTTGCTGGTGATCGGTGTGATCCACAGCATCAACGGCGTTCTGATCGGCATCGGCGGCACGCAGCTCGCCTTTGCGGCCCTGCTCGTCATCGGGGCTGCGGGCGCGATCGGCTGCCGGTCGGCAAGCCGGCACGCATTCCTGTTCCCTAAGCGACGAGCGCCTTCACCATGACCGCGGTCATGCGCTTGGCGAAGGCGGCGGGATCGGCCGGCTCTTCGCCCTGGGCGAGCCGCGCCTGGTCGAGCAGCAGGAAGGCCGCATCGTCGAGCGCCGCTTTCTCGCCGTTCTTCAGCGCGCCGGCGAGTGCGGCGATCAGCGCATGGCCGGGATTGATCTCGAGCACGCGCTTCGATTCGCTCTCGAGCTGTTTATGCGCGCGCAGGATGCGTTCGAGCCGCATGTCGAGATCGCCATCGGCCGCGACGAGGCAGGCCGGACTGTCGGTCAGGCGCCCGGTCGTGCGCACATCCTTGACCGACTTGTCGAGCGTGAGACGCAGCCAGGCGACCAGCGCATCGAGCGCGCCGGCTTCAGGTTGCGCCGATTTCGTTGCCGGCGCTTCGGGAGCCGCGATGCGATCGAGATCGGTCGCGCCCTTGGTCACCGAGCGGAACGGCTTCTGCGCATAGCTGCCGATCGCCGGCAGCCAGAATTCGTCGACACCGTCGGTCAGCAGCAGCACTTCGACGCCGCGCGCGCGAAAGCCTTCGAGCTGCGGGCTGCGCGAGGCTGCTTCGAGATTGTCGCCGGTGATGTAATAGATCGCGTCCTGACCTTCTTTCATGCGCCCGACATACTCGTCGAGCGTCACCAGCGCATCGGACGATGTCGTGCGGTAGCGGGTCAGCGGCAGGATGCGATCGCGTTCGGCCGGCTCTTCATAAAGGCCTTCCTTGAGCACGGCACCGAAGGCTTCCCAGAACTGCGCATATTCTTCGGGCGCGTCCTTCGCCTTCTTCGTGAGTTCGCCGAGCACGCGCTTGACCAGACCGCTGCGAATCTTCGACAGGACCGGATTGGCCTGCAGCATTTCTCGGCTGATATTGAGCGGCAGATCCTCGGAATCGACGATGCCGCGCACGAAGCGCAGCCAGGGCGGCATCAGGGTTTCGCAATCGTCGGTCACGAACACGCGCCGCACATAGAGCTTCACGCATTGCCGGCGCTCGGGATTGAAGAGATCGAACGGCCGCGCCGTGGGGATGAACATCAGCCCGGCATAAGAAAGCATCCCCTCGGTGCGGAAATGCATGGTGATCCACGGCGCATCGAAAGCATGGCCGTGATGGCGATAGAACTCGGCATATTCTTCGGGTGCGACGCCTTCGCGCGGCCTGAGCCACAAGGCCGAAGCGGCATTGATCGTCGATTTGGTCCCGTTACCGGCATCGAGTTCGACCGGCACGCCGATATGGTTCGAGTATTTCTCGACGATCGCCTTCAAGCGGGCCGGATCGAGATACTCGTCTTCGCCCTCGGCCAGATGCAGGACGACGCTGGTGCCGCGCGCGGCCTTCGGCTCGGGCACCAGGGTGAACTCGCCCTTGCCAACCGAGATCCAGCGGAAGCCGCTTTCCTCGTCGGCGCGGCGCGCCACGACCTCGACCCGTTCGGCAACCATGAAGGCGGCATAGAAGCCGACGCCGAACTGGCCGATCAAAGCCGGCGCATCCTCGCGCGCCTGCGCTTCGGCGGCAAAGGCGGCGGTACCGGAACGGGCGATGGTGCCGAGATTTTCGATCAGCTCCGCGCGCGCCATGCCGATGCCGTTATCCGCAACGGTCAATGTGCGGGCCGCCTTGTCGGTCACGATCCGGACGCGGAATTCGGGATCGTCGGCGATGAGGCCGGGCTTGGTCAGTGCCAGGTAACGCAGCTTGTCGCAGGCATCGGCCGCGTTCGAGACCAGTTCGCGCAGGAAGACGGATTTGTCGGAATAGAGCGACCGGGCCACGATATCGAGCAGACGCCCGACCTCGGCCTGGAATTCGAATCGTTCTTCGCCCGCCACGTCGTTCATGGGCCCTCGGTCATTGCCTCAGTCATGAGGGAAAAGGGGCGCTCGTCACTGGACCGACATATGCGGGTTCGCTTGCGCCACATCAACCCCCTGCAAATGCATGTTCGGGGGCCTTCCTCCGCGCCCATGGAAATCCGCCCGGCCCCCGTTTACGATTTGGAAAGCCGAGTCGCCCGGTCAGGGCCGGTCATCAGGGGGATTGCCGTCATGAAACGCCTCGTTCTGGCCCTCATCGTCGTCTTTTTGACCAGCCCCAACGCGATTGCGCAGGAGGGCCCCGACCTCGAGCAGATGACCGAGCAGCAGCGGATGGACGAGCTCAATGCGATGCAGTGGCTCTATGAGCCGGGCACGTATGAGCTGCCCCTTTCGCACAGCACGATCGAGCTGCAGAAGGGCCAGCAAGTGATCCTCGGCGACACCGCGGCGCGATACGACTATCTGACCGGCGGGCTGCGCTCGCCCGAGACCGAAGCGATCGTCTGGAACGAAGCCGACGAATCGATGACTTATTTTGCGTTTCACGCGATCGGCTATGTGACCGAAGAGGACTGGGAGCGCGTCGACGCGGCCGAATTCCTGAAACAGATGCAGGACGCGCAGCTTCAGGAAAATACCGAGCGCGAAAAGGTTGGCATCGAGCCGTTCTATCTATCCGGCTGGCGCCAGGAGCCGATCTTCGTGCCCGGCGAGCACACCGCCTATTGGGCGACGGAGCTCACCAACATCATGGATCGCTGGGTCAATGCAGCGGCGCTTCGTCTGTCGCGCGACGGGTATCACCAGATCATCTGGGCCGGCGCCGGCACCGAGATGACCGCCGCGCAATCGACGCTGGCGAGCGTACTTTCCACGCACAGCTACGACGAGGGCCATCGCTACGAAGACGTTACCGTCGGCGACGACAAAGCGGGCATGAGCGTCGGCGAGCTGGCAGCGGCGACCATGGGCGTCGATTTCAACGCGGGCGTGCTGGCCGCCGTTCTCGGCGTCGGTTTCCTCTTCCTCAAGAAGGGCGGCGTGATCCTCGTCGCGGTCGCCGCCGGGATCGCGGCCCTGCTCGGGCGGTCTCGGAAGAAGCGCAACGCCGCGAACCCGCCCCCGCTTTCGTCCTCGCAACCGCGACCGCCGACCTCATCCACGCAACCGCCGCCGCCGCCCTCTCCGTCGCAGCCCCCGCCACCCGCGCCCTGAGCGACCGGCCCGGCGCCGAACGGCCGCGAGGATGGCCTGGGCTGAATGGCCGCGGCGCTTGCAATGAGCCGGTGCAGACACGATTCTTGATGCCATGACCCGGCAAGGGCCCCGCCTCACCGCCGTCCTCGGCCCGACCAATACGGGCAAGACGCATCTCGCGATCGAGCGGATGCTGGGCCATCGCACCGGCATGATGGGGTTTCCGCTGCGCCTGCTCGCGCGCGAGAATTACGACCGGGTGTGCAACCTGGTCGGCCGCCATCAGGCAGCCCTGGTCACGGGCGAGGAAAAGATCGTGCCGCCCGGCGCGCGTTATTTCCTCTGCACCGTCGAATCGATGCCGCTCGATCGGCGCGTGAATTTTCTGGCGATCGACGAAATCCAGCTCGCGGCCGACCCCGATCGCGGCCATGTCTTCACCGACCGGCTTCTGCATGCGCGCGGCGAAGAAGAAACGATGCTGCTCGGCGCCGACACGATCCGGCCCTTGCTGCGCAAACTGGTGCCCGATGCGAGCGTGATCGGCCGGCCGCGCTTTTCGACGCTCGCCTACACCGGACCGCGCAAGCTTTCGCGCCTGCCGCCGCGTTCGGCGGTGGTCGCGTTCTCGGTTGCCGATGTCTATGAGATCGCCGAGCTGATGCGCCGGCAACGCGGCGGCACCGCCGTAGTGATGGGCGCGCTGTCGCCGC
>JBBDWW010000022.1:0-1437 GCA_040902645.1 Dongiaceae bacterium
CACCGCGGATTCGGCGATCGCGGGACAGTCGGCCATCACGTTCTCGAGCTCGGCGGGGTAGATGTTTTCGCCCCCCGAGATGATCACGTCCTTCGAACGCCCTACGATCCAGAAGTATCCCTCCTCGTCGACGCGGGCCAGGTCGCCGGTATGGAACCAGCCCTCGCGGTCCAGCACCTGCCGGGTCGCCGCGGGGTCGTTCCAGTAGCGCCGCATGACGTTGGGACCGCGTACGCAGATCTCGCCGTCCATGAGCTTCACTTCGCAGTGCAGCGCGGGCTTGCCCGTGCTGCCCACCTTGCGCATCGCGTCCTCGCGCAGCAGCACGATGGCGATGGGCGCGGTTTCGGTCGCGCCGTAGATCTGGCCTACGGGAACACCGCGCGCGTGAAACGCGCGGATCAGGGATTCCGGCACCACCATGGATCCGGTGTTGAGCAGCCGCAGCGAGCTCAGGTCGCAGCCGGCCCAGTTCCCGTGCGCGATCACCGCCTGCATCGCCGTCGGCACCAGCAGCGACAGTGTGGGCTTTCTCGCCTGCACGTCGGCGAGCCACGCGCCGGCCTCGAAGCGCTTGTGCAAGGTAACCGTGGCGCCGGCGAGCAGGGCGGGGACGGTCTGGTTGTTCAGTCCGCCGACGTGGAACATCGGCAGCGCGCTCAGCACATGATCCTCCTGGCCGAGGTCGTGCGCGTGCATCGAGTTGTAGCCGTTCCAGAGCAGTGCCGCCTGCGTCAACACCGCGCCCTTGGGCTTGCCGGTGGTGCCCGAGGTATAGACGATCAAGAGCTCGTCGTCATCGGTACCGGCCGCTTCGGCGCCGGCTTCCGTCTCGAGGCTTCCCAGGGGGATGCCAAGGCCGCGCGCGGCAGGCACGAAATCGGCATCGCTGAACAGCCAGCGCGGCCGGCAATCCTGCAGGATGGTCTTGTGCTCGGCGGCGGTCAGCCGCCAGTTGAGCGGCACCACGATCGCGCCGCGGCGCGCGGCTGCGAAGAGCAGCACCAGCATTTCGGGGTGGTTGTAGCCCAGCCAGGCGATGCGCTCCCCTTTGGCCGCGCGCAGGGCGCGTGCGGTGCGTTCGACCCGTTCCCAGAGCTCGGCGTAGGTCAGGTCCACGCCCTCGAAATGCAGCGCGACCCTGGACGGGCAATGCCCGGCCCAGTGCTCGAGGATGCGCGCGAGATTCAAGTCAGTCGTCTTCGCCGGGCTCGTACAGCGCTTCGCGCCCGATGCGATCCAGGCACAGCTCGGCGGTCCAGGGCAGCATCAGCGCGCCGCAGCGCGAGTCGCGGTACAGGCGCTCCAGCGGCAGCGACTTCAGCATCGACTGCCCGCCGCAAGTGCGGATGGCGAGCCGGCAGATGTCGTTGGCGTTCTCCATGATCGTGTACTGCGCGGCGTAGGCGCGCAGGCGAGCGTCCTTGGGCGGGTCGA
>JBBDWW010000023.1:0-5801 GCA_040902645.1 Dongiaceae bacterium
CGGCCAGCCTGATGATGGCCGATCTTCTGAAAGAGGCCGGCCTGCCCGACGGCGTGTTCAACGTCGTGAACGGCGACAAGGAAGCAGTCGACGCGCTGCTCGCGCATCCCGACATCCAGGCGATCAGCTTTGTCGGTTCGACGCCAATCGCCGAATATATTTATCACACCGGCACCGCCGCCAATAAGCGCGTGCAGGCACTCGGCGGCGCCAAGAATCACATGATCGTCATGCCCGATGCCGATCTCGACCAGACGACCGACGCACTGATGGGTGCGGGCTACGGTTCGGCCGGCGAACGCTGCATGGCGATCTCGGTGGCGGTTGCCGTCGGCGATGTCGCCGACAAGCTGATCGACCGACTGACGCCGCGCATCCGTTCTCTCAAGGTCGGGCCCGGCACCGATCCCGATGCCGAAATGGGGCCGCTGGTCTCGAAGCAGCATTACGACAAAGTGAAAGGCTACGTCGATCTCGGCGTCAAGGAAGGCGCCAAGCTGGTCGTCGACGGGCGCGGCCTCAAGCTGCAGGGTTTCGAGAACGGCTATTATTTCGGCGGCTGCCTGTTCGACAATGTCATGCCGGACATGCGCATCTACAAGGAAGAGATTTTCGGCCCGGTTCTTTCGGTTGTGCGCGCCAAGGATTACGACAGCGCGGTCAAGCTCGTGAACGATCATGAGTTCGGCAATGGCACCGCGATCTTCACGCGCGACGGCGACGCCGCGCGCGAGTTCGCCTCGAAAGTTCGGATCGGAATGGTCGGCATCAACGTACCGATCCCGGTGCCGATGGCATTCCACTCCTTCGGCGGCTGGAAACGCTCGCTGTTCGGCGACCATAATATGCACGGACCCGAAGGCGTGCGGTTCTATACGCGGCTGAAGACGGTGACGGCGCGCTGGCCGACCGGCATCCGTGCCGGCGCCGAGTTCGTCATGCCGACGATGCGCTGATCGACGCCGTCCGGTCCGAGCCCGCACGAAAGCGGCCATGACTGCTCATACGTCGTCTTCGGCGGCGCCCGACCCGCGCACGCAGCTCATCGCGATGGGCGCGCTCATTCTCGTATCCTGCCTGTGGGGCAGCATGGTGCCGGTGACGGCGCTTGCGCTGGAGGGGTACGACGCGTTCCTGCTTTCGGCGATCCGATACTCGTGCGGCGCCATCATTCTGCTGGTGGTCGTAGGCATCACCGATCCGATCCGTCGGCTGATGCGGCTGCCCTGGTTGCGTATCGCACTCTGCGGCATGGCGGCCGGCACGTTCGTCCTGATGATCACGGTCTCGCTGCTGTTCAGCGATCCGATCACCATTTCGGCGCTGATGGCGGCGGCGCCGCTCGTGGCGGCGATCTTCGCGCGCTTCGATTCCGGCGCCCGGATCGGCTGGCCGGTCGTGGTCGGCATCGTCGCCGCTGTGGTCGGCGGCATCCTGGTGGCGATGGGCCAGCCCGGCCCGCTGCGCCTGACCGGCGGCGAAACTCTGGTCGTGCTCTCGATGGCGGTCTGGACCTGGTATTCGCTGCGCACCCAGGACTGGCTCGCCCCGATCGGTCTCTCGCAACTTCAGATCAGTGCACTCTCTCTCGGCTGGGGGGCGGTCCTGCTCTGGGTTGCCTACGCAATCGCGCTGGCCTGCGGCATCATTTCGGTGCCCGCCGAATGGCCGGCCTTCAAGGCGACCGCCAGCATGGTCTGGCTCACGCTCGGTCCGACCGCGGCCGCGATAACCTTGTGGAACTTCGCTAACGCGCGCGTCGGCGTCATCGTCGCGACACTCACCATCAACCTGGTGCCCGTCGTCTCGGTGATGATTGCCATGGCCTTCGGCTTCATGCCGACGCCCTACCAGGTGATCGGCGGCCTGACTGTTCTCGCCGGCGTCGTCTGGATGCAGATTTTCCAGATGCGGCGCGCCGCCCGCTAGGCGGGCAATCGCACGACCGCGCTGACGGCCGTCCACGGCGCGATCGCCCTCACGACGACCGACGACGCTTAGAATCCCGGCCAATTGACCCTGTGCGGTTGCGGCCCCTACCCTCGCTTGGGCGGCTGATCCGGGAGACGGGCATGGCAGAAGCGACGGCACGGCGGGGCGGACGCGAGGCAAGGCGGGCGGCGCGTGCCGAGGCGCCGCTGGTCCAGCATCGCTACATCACCCGCGCGATCCCGCTTTACGAACTGCTCGACGCGGCCGGGCTCGAGATCATCCACGAACAGTCGATGACGATCCTCGAGGAGATTGGCATCGATTTCCGCGACGAACCGGCGCTCAAGCTCTGGCGCGAGGCCGGTGCCGAGATCGACGGCGAGCGGGTGCACATCCCGCGCGAGCTGCTGATGCAAAAGCTTTCGACCGTGCCTTCGCAATATACCCAGCATGCGCGCAATCCCGAGCGCAACGTCGTGGTCGGCGGGCGCAACACGGTATTCGCGCCGACCTACGGTTCGCCATTCGTGCGCGGTTTCGACAACGAGCGGCGTTACGGCACGCTCGAGGATCTGCAGAATTTCGTCAAACTCACTTACATGACGCCGGATCTGCATCATTCCGGCGGCGTCATCTGCGAGCCGGTCGACGTGCCGGTGCCGAAGCGGCATCTCGATATCGTCTATACGCACATGAAATATTCCGACAAGCCGTTCATGGGCATCGTCACCGCGCCCGAACGCGCCGTCGATTCCGTTTCGCTGGCCGAAATCCTGTTCGGGAAGGATTTCGTCGCGCAGAACACCGTCATTACCTCGGTCGTGAACTGCAATTCGCCGATGGTCTGGGATGCGACCATGCTCGGAGCCCTCACCGTCTATGCAAAGGCCGGCCAGGCGGTACTGGTGACGCCGTTCATCATGGCGGGTGCGATGGCGCCGGCGGCGACCTGCGGCTCGGTCTCGCAGCTCAATGCCGAAGTGCTCGCGGGCATCGCCTATACCCAGCTCGTGCGGCCCGGCGCGCCGATGGTCTATGGCAGTTTCGTCACCGCCGTTTCGATGCAATCCGGCGCCCCGATGATGGGCACGCCCGAGCCGGCGATGATGATTTACATGGTCGGGCAACTTGCCCGTAAGTACAAACTCCCGTTCCGTACCGGCGGCATGCTGAACGGCTCCAAGATCGCCGATGCGCAGGCCGCGTACGAAAGCATGGGGACTATGATCCCGACCCTGCTGGCCGGCACAAATTTTGTGCTGCATTCCGCCGGCTGGCTCGAGGCCGGGCTCGCGGCCGGCTACGGCAAGTTCATGATGGATGCCGACCAGATCGCGATGCTGCAGCTTTTCGCGAAGGGGCCGGACCTCTCGACCGAGGGTATGGCGATGGAGGCGATCCGCGAGGTCGGGCCGGGCGGCCATTATCTCGGCTGCGCCCATACCCAGCGCAATTTCAAGACAGCGTTCTATATGTCGGACATCGCCGACAATAACAGCTACGAGCAGTGGGAATCCGAGGGCGCGACCGACGCCAACACGCGCGCAACCCGCAAGGCCCAGCGGGTGCTGCGCGAATACGAGGCGCCGCCGCTCGACCCCGCGATCGACGAGGCTTTGCTCGATTTCATCCGCCGCCGCAAGGACGAGCTGCCGAACGCGATGTCGTGAGGCGATCCTCCATCTCAGTTTCGTCCTCATGCTGAGCCTGTCGAAGCATGAGGACTCCGTGAACGGCCTACCTCATCCTTCGACAAGCTCAGGATGAGGCGATTCCGGTTCGGACTTGACCTTCCGGCCCGATTTCGCCAACTGCCGTCGCTTCTGCGATGGATCGCCGGGTCGAGCCCGGCGATGACGATTGGAGTTAACAGCGAGAAAGCCGATGCCCAAACGCCCGAACATTCTCTTCGTCATGGCCGACCAGCTCGCGCCGCAGTTCCTGCCGGCCTACGGGCACAAAATCGTGAAGACCCCGACACTCGATGCGCTCGCCGACAAAGGCGTGGTGTTCGATGCCTGCTACACCAACGCGCCGCTCTGCGCGCCCTCGCGCTATGTGATGATGACCGGGCGGCTGCCGACGAAGATCGGCGCCTGGGACAATGCCTGCGAACTGTCGGCCGAGATTCCGACCTTCGCGCATTATCTCTCCTCGCTCGGCTATCGCACCGCGCTCTCGGGCAAGATGCATTTCTGCGGACCCGATCAATTGCACGGTTTCTCCGAGCGGCTCACGACCGACGTCTACCCGTCCGACTTCACCTGGACGCCGAACTGGGACGAGCCGACCAAGACGCTCGACTGGTATCACACGATGGACGTGGTGAAGAACGCCGGCGAATGCCTGCGCTCGAGCAATATCGACTATGACGACGAGGTGACCTTCCAGGCAACGCGCTGGCTCTATGATCGCGCCCGCAACAGGGACGAGGAAGGCCCGTTCTGCCTGACGGTTTCGTGGATCAACCCGCACGATCCCTATATCGCCCGCCCCGAATACTGGAATCTGTATACGGATGATTCGATCGACATGCCGAAGGTGCCCTTCGGCGCCATCGCACCCGATCCGTTTTCAAAGCGTCTGATGGACGGGATCGGCATGGCGAGCCCGCCGCCGACCGAGACGCAGATCCGCGCGGCACGCCGTGCCTATTACGCCTCGACCGCGTTCGTCGATGCGCAGCTCGCGAAACTGATGCGTGCGCTGGAGGAAGGCGGCCTCGCCGACGATACGCTGATCCTGTTCACGGCGGATCACGGCGACATGCTCGGCGAGCGCGGCCTCTGGTACAAGATGTGCTGGTACGAGAACTCGGCGCGCGTACCGCTGATCGTCTCCTACCCCAAAGCGTTCAAGCCGGGCCGTGTCGACAAGGCGGTCGCGCATGTCGATTTCCTGCCGACTTTGGTCGATATCGCAACCGACGGCAAAGGCACGGACTACGCGACGGCGCTCGAAGGCTGTTCCCTGCTGCCCCATCTCCAGCGCAGCGGCGGACACGACATCGCGATCGGCGAATATTGCGCGGAATTCACCGAATGGCCGGTATTCATGATCCGACGCGGCCGCACCAAGTTCGTGCATTCCAGGACCGACCCGGACCAGCTCTACCGGCTCGACCAGGACGGGCTCGAGCGCGAGAACCGCGCCGACGATCCGGCCGAAAAGGAAACGATCGCCGCGTTCCGCGCCGAGGCCGCAAGACGCTGGGACGTGGACGCTATCAGGCCGCGCATTCTCGAAAGCCAGCGCCGGCGGCGCTGGATCGCGCCGGTCATGCGGGCGCAGGATACCGCCTGGGACTACGAACCGCGCCTCGATGCGGCTCGCGCGTACATTCGCAACAATCTGCCGATCTACGAGATCGAACGGCGGTCAAGATTTCCGTGATGGTGTGGCGTTCGCGTTCCCGATCTTAAAGAGTCCTCATAGTGAGCCCGTCGAACCATGAGGACCGCACAATCTGGTTGCCTCATCCTTCGACAAGCTCAGGATGAGGCGGATTGACACAGCGCCCATTCAAATAGAAGTACTTTTCAATCCCCCGCCACGAACGCGGTCCAGCGACCGTCCGGTTCGATATAGAAGCGCCAGCCGACGTAATAGCCGACGGCAAACCCCTCGACGTACCAGTTAACCAGTTCCCCGTTATAGAGGGTTTGCAGCGCTTCGATTTCCTGTGACGTCAGATCGATATAGTCGATCAACGCGGCCGCCGGCCAGACATAGAAGGAATCGCCGCCCTCGTCGTAATGGGCGCAGCCGGCCGCAAGCAGGCCCGTGAGCAGCGCCGCCGGATCGACGCCCTCTTCGTCGCGCATGCCCTGCCAATAGTCCAACGCGCCGTCGCCATCGCCAAAGCTGTA
>JBBDWW010000023.1:5811-9466 GCA_040902645.1 Dongiaceae bacterium
AGCTTCGAGATCGCCCGCTTCGGCTGCCGCCGCGATCGCATCGCGTTTCTCGGCGACCGGCGCCGGCAATTCGCCGCAGCGCGTGATCTCCTGGGCCTGCGCGCCCGGAACAAGGCCGGCGATCGACGCCGCAAGCAGCAGAGCGGGCACAAATCGCGTTATCGCCGCAACCATCCGGGCGCATCCTTTCATCCGATGGCCATGACCGCCGATTGGCCGGGCCCGAGAGCCGCGATAGGATCGTAGCGGCGCTCTCGTTCGCTGGCGAGCGCCCGAGCGTATAAGGGCGAATCTTCAAGGGAGGACTGCGATGGCCGACGGCAACAATATTCCCGGCAAAATCGTAAGCGACGACAAGGTGGCGGCGGGCAAGCCCTGGGCCGGCGTACTCGAGAAGGGTCAGATTCTGCGCATCGTCGATCTCGAAGGCCGGCAGGGTGTCGATTTCCTCTGCTACAACGCCGACGATCCGCAGGAACGCTATCACATGCCGAATACGCTCAAGGCCGCGCGCACCCTGAAGCTCGGCAAGGGGCATGTCCTCTATTCCGACGTGGCGCGACCGATCTTCACCATCGTCGGCGACAGTTGCGGCGGCCATGACACGATCGGCGGCTGCTGTTCCGCCCCGTCCAACACCATGCTTTACGGCGTCAAGGATTGCCCCGGCTGCCGGGAGAATTTCCTCGAGGCGCTCGGCTGGCACCAGCTCGGCCGCAAGGACATTGTCGCCAACATCAATTTCTTCTGCGAGGTGCCCGTCACCGACGATCGCAAGCTGGCCGATACGGTGTTCGTGCCCGGCCATTCGAAGCCCGGCGATTATGTCGATCTGCGCGCGGAAATGCGTGCGCTCGCGGTCGTATCGAACTGCCCGCAGGTGAACAACCCCTGCAACGAGGGCAAGCCGAAGCCGATCCGGATCGCGATCCGCGAGGAATAAAGATGCTGCGCAATGTCGACGCCGACGAAACCCATCGCCTGCTCGACTATCCCGGACTGATCGACGCGCTCGACGCGATGTATCGGGCGGGGGTCGATGCGGTTACCCGCCTGGTTCTCCATGAGACGCTGCCCGGGCAAAAACAGAACGACTGGCTGATCCTGCCGGCCTGGCAGTACGGCAAGAATTTCGGCGTCAAGCTGGTGAGCGTGTTTCCGGAGAACCAGCAGCGCGGTCTTGCCAGCATCCTTGGCATCTATGCGCTGTTCGACGGCACATCCGGCATGCCGCTCGCGGTGATGGACGGTGCGGCGCTTACCTTGCGCAAGACCGCCGCGAACTCGGCGCTGGCGACGCGCTATCTCGCGCGGGAGGACGTGCGCCGGATGGCGATGCTCGGTGCCGGCGCGCTCGCACCCCATCTCGTCATGGCGCATTGCACAATGCGGCCCTCGATCGAACATCTCACGATCTGGAACCGCAGCCGCGACAATGCCGAGACGATGGCGAAGCGTCTGGCCGGCGAAGCGGCGACGCGGCATCTCACCATTGCAATCGCCGATACCGCCGAGGCAGCGGTCCGCGACGCCGACATCGTCTCGGCCGCCACCATGTCGAAACAGCCGGTCGTGCTCGGCGAGTGGCTGCGGCCGGGCACACATCTCGATCTGGTCGGCGCGTTCCGGCCCGACATGCGCGAGACCGACGACACAGCGCTCGCCCGCGCCCGGCTCTTCTGCGATGCGCGTTTCACGGCCGCCGCCGAATGCGGCGATCTGTGCGATCCGATCGCACGCGGCTTCATCGACGAAAAGGATCTGACCGATCTGTTCCAGCTGGCGCGGCGCGAGCGGCCCGGCCGCAAGACCGCCGACGAGATCACCTTGTTCAAGTCGGGCGGCGGCGGGCACGAGGATCTCGCGACCGCGCAATATCTGGTTTCGAAGCCCGCTCAGGCCTGAGGCGGGATCGGACCGTCGTCGCCGGCATTGCGGCCGCGCGCCGCGAGATGGATGCGCCAGAGCGCGATCGCCATGAAGATCCCACACATCGCCACCACGACCGGCACGATACCGTTGGCACCGAAACTGTCCATCGAGGCACCGATGGTCACCGGGCCGACGATCGCGCCGAATTCATAGGCCATGACGAACCCGGCATTGGCGGCGACGATCTGGGTTCCGCGAAACCGCCGACCGAGCAGCACGATGCCGACCGTGTAGATGCCGAGGACGACGCCGCCCCAGAGGAACGTCACGATCCAGAAGAGGATGCCGCCGCCCCAGAGATAAGGCAACGCGATCATGCCGGCCATCACCAGCACGGCGATCGCGACCAGCATCTTCCGTGCATCGAACCGGTCGACCAGCCAGCCGAGCGGCGGCTGCAGGAAAATCGTGCCGGCAATCCAGACCGTCAGCCAGGTCGCGGTCATCTCGCGGTCGAAGCCGCTGTCGATTGCATAGACCGGCAACAGCAAATAGAGCCCGGAATCGATCGCGCCGGCCGCCAATGCGGCGGTCAGCACTGTCGGCGCGACCAGCAACGTACGCAGCGCACCGCCGTCCGGATGCTCGGACATCGAAGGCGCGAGGCCGCGCGCGAACATCAACGGCACCGCTGCCAGCAACATGAACAGGGCGATGACGAGAAACGGCGCCCAGCCGTCGAACCCGACAAGTTTCAGCAGAACCGGGCCGCCGGCAAAACCGATGCCGAGCGCCGCGGCATAAAAACCCATCACGCGGCCGCGGCTTTTGTCGCCGGCCAGCGTGTTGATCCATGCTTCGGTGGTTATCCAGTGCACGGCGCCGGTGAGGCCCATCACAAATCGCGCAACGAACCAGAACAGGATGTTGTCGGTCGCCGGAAAAACCATCAGCATCACGATGCTCAGTGCCAACATCGCAAAGATCATCGGCAGCGTGCCGAAACGGCCAAGAAGCTTCGGCACGAACGGTGCGACGACCAGCACCGCGAGCGGAAACATGGCGCCGTTCAGGCCGATGACCAGCGGGCTGTAACCGCGTCCTTCCATCAGCAGGGTGATGAGCGGGATGGCGGCCCCGAACGCGATGCCGACGCCGAGCATGCCGCCGATTGCCGCGGTCAGGCTGATGAGCCGCTGGCGCGGTGTCAGTTCGATGGCGGTTTCGGGAATTGCGGTTTGGGGCGGCGCCATGGCGGCGCAGTCTAGTCGCCCCGCAGTTGCCTTTGCCAGCGCGGTACGCGACAACGGCATGGCCTGTTTTGGACAGCCTGCCCGATTGCCCCTCTGCATTGAAAGGTATTCATCGATGTCGCGCGAAGTTGCTTTTTTCTCTGCCACCGAACTGGTCCGCCGTTATCGCGAAAAATCACTGTCGCCGGTCGAGGCGACGAAGGCGGCGCTGGCGCGCATCGATGCGCTCAACCCGACGCTGAACGCCTATTGCCTGGTCGACCACGAAGCCGCGCTCGCTGCGGCGCGGATCTCCGAAACACGCTGGCACAAGGGCGCCCCCGCGGGCCCGGTCGATGGCGTGCCGACCTCGATCAAGGACCTGGTGCTGACCAAAGGCTGGCCGACCTTGCGCGGCTCGAAGGCGATCGATCCCGCCGGACCGTGGAACGAGGATGCCCCGTCGACGGTGCGACTGCGCGAGGCCGGCGCCGTCCTCCTCGGCAAGACCACGACGCCCGAGTTCGGCTGGAAGGGCGTCACCGACAGTC
>JBBDWW010000024.1:0-9393 GCA_040902645.1 Dongiaceae bacterium
CGGCTTCGACCGGCGTCGTCGTCTCGTCGATATCGTTGCCATACAGGCAGAGACCGGCCTCAAGCCGCAGCGAGTCGCGCGCGCCGAGACCGATCGGCATCACCTCCGGCTCGTCGAGCAACCGGCGCGCGATTCGCTCGGCCTGATCGGCCGGAACCGAGAGCTCGAACCCGTCCTCGCCGGTATAGCCGGAACGGGTGACGAAGCAATCCGCACCGAGCAGGGTCATCGGCCGCGCATCCATGAACCGCATTCCGGCCATCTCGGGTGCGTGGCGCTGGAGCACGGTCACGGCTTCGGGCCCCTGCAGAGCGAGCAGCGCGCGATCGTCGAGCATGGTCGCATGCACCGATTTCGGCAGATGCGACTGGAGATGGGCGAAATCCGCATCCTTGCGCGAGGCGTTGACCACCATCAGGAAATGCTCGCCGCTGCGCGCGACCATGAGATCGTCGAGAATGCCGCCCATTTCGTCGGTAAAATAGCTGTAGCGCTGCCGCCCCGGCTTGAGCCCGAGATAGTCGGCTGGAACCAGCGCCTCGATCGCAGCCGCCGCATCGTCGGGATAGGCCGCACGAATTTTCACCTGGCCCATATGCGAGACGTCGAACAGGCCGGCATGCGCGCGGGTATGTCTATGTTCGGCGATGATTCCGGCGGGATATTGCACCGGCATGTCGTAGCCGGCGAACGGCACCATGCGGGCGCCGAGCGCACGATGCAGCGCGTTAAGCGGGGTCGTCTTGAGCTGTGCCGGATCGCTCACCAGGTTCCTCCCACACGAGACAACGGGCTGCGACGGGACAAAACGTCCCGGGGCGCCCCCTCTGTCTCAGGAACCTGAGAGATTTCGTCGGATGCGACGCATCCGAGTTACTCCTTCGGTGGGACGAGTTCGAGCCCGTCCGCTTTCCAGAGTGTCGTAGCGGCTGCGGTCCTTTTTGCCTGAGAGTTTCCGGGGCGGTTGCTCCTTCGGCGCCGCATCGAAGCGATCTCTCCCGCAGCGGCAGAGAGAGGATCGTCCTATCGCTGCACCGGGTCAAGGGCGATCGACCGCAGCAACAGACCGGGCGAAGCGGCAACGCGACGTTGAAAAAGACGAAGAACATCGTCGCGATTCACCACTCCCTGCCGCGCTACGAAAATCGCACGCCCCGGGAGCAGCGATGCGATGCTTGTCTAACGCTGCCGATTGAACTCCATCTCCTGCGGCGTCAGTTCGATGCCGATATAGACGACATAACTGTTGCCGAGCTCGTCGCCCTGCAACGGAATGATCTGACCGAGCTGGTCGAGATAGCCCATGCGCGTGGTGTTGCCGTCGAACTCGATTTCCACGTCGAAAGTCTCGCGCGCGAGAATCTGTTCGCCGCGCGCAATGGCGGCAAAGTAGTTGAACCGCGCCGTGCCGTCCGGGTTGGCGGGCCCGCGCGACACGATGAACGGCACGTCGACCGTGATCGCGATCTCGCCCTCGCGATAGACGCAGCCCGAGCGCAGGTTCGAGAGCTGCGCCTCGAATTGCACGTCGGTCACATCGCGACCGGCGCCCGCGAATCGGACAAGCCGCGACGCATCGGAAACCACCGACACCAGCGGACAGGGCAAGGGCGCAGCCGAGGGTTCCTCCTCGTCGCTACTGAGAATGGTGGTCTCGCAGGCGCCGAGCAGCAGCGCGAAACCGAGAGCCGGCCAGACGCGCCGGCGGCGTTGCTCAAAGCCCATTATGGGAACCATCGCAAAGCGGCTGCTTGCGGGTGCTCTTGCAACCGCAGAAATAGAGCGTATCGCTGGCGGCCGCCTCATAGGCGACCGGCGCGAGCCCGGTGCCCTTGTGCGAGCCGTCGCAGAACGGCTGTTTCCGGGAAAGCCCGCAGGCACACCAAAAATATTTGGCGCCGGCCTGGACGTCGACCGCATAGGGCGCATTTTGCGCCGGAACCGGTACCACCATGTTCCCCTTTCCCCTTGCTCTCGGGCTGTATTACCTTGCCGGCGCGCCGTTGGCCGGGCGCCGGCACTCTAGGAAACGCCCTGCCGGGGCACAAGGCCGCTCCTCATTGCTGAAGATGCACCCCCGGAAACCGGCAAAGATGCCACGACCGCTCACCATCCTGCTTGCCGCACCACGCGGATTTTGCGCCGGCGTCGATCGTGCCATCCAGATCGTGGAGCGGGCGATCGAGCAGCGCGGTGCGCCGGTCTATGTGCGGCACGAGATCGTGCACAACCGCACTGTCGTCGAATCGCTCGAAGCCAAGGGCGCCGTCTTTGTCGAAGAGCTGGACGACGTGCCGGACGGCGCCTCTGTCGTTTTTTCCGCCCATGGCGTACCGAAGGCGGTGCCGCACGAGGCCGGCAGGCGCGGGCTCGACTGGCTCGACGCGACCTGCCCCCTGGTCAGCAAGGTACATCGCGAGGCCGAACGGCATCATCGCGCGGGTCAACATATTCTCCTCATCGGCCATCGCGGCCATCCCGAGGTGATCGGCACGATGGGCCAGTTACCATCCGGCACGATCACATTGATCGAGACCATGGCCGACGCCGTCAGGGTTGCGGTTCCGGATCCCGACAATCTTGCCTATGTGACGCAGACCACCCTCTCCGTCGACGATACCGCCGCCATTGTCGCCGCCCTGCAGCACCGCTTCCCGAAAATCGAGGGGCCGAAGAAGGAAGATATCTGCTATGCGACCACCAACCGCCAGCAGGCGGTGAAGGCGATCGCACCCGCCGCCGACCTCGTGCTGGTGCTGGGCGCGCCCAATTCCTCCAACTCGATGCGCCTCGTCGAGGTCGCGAAAGGCGCAGGATGCCCCGATGCGCGACTGATCCAGCATGCCGCCGACATCGACTGGGGCTGGTTCGAGAATGTCCGAGTTGTCGGCGTCACGGCCGGTGCTTCGGCGCCCGAGCTATTGGTCGAACAGGTGATCGAGGCCTGCCGCGCGCGTTTCGATGCGACGGTCGAGGAAGTGGCGGTTACCCGGGAAGACGTGCAGTTCAAATTGCCACGCGCGCTGAGCGCCTGACGCATGGCGGTCTATACTGAAGTTCCCGACGAGGCGCTCGCCGATTTCGTGGCGCGCTACGATATCGGCGGCGTCGTTTCCTGCAAGGGCATCGCGGAAGGCGTTGAGAACAGCAACTATTTGCTGCGCACCGAACGCGACAGCTACATCCTGACGCTCTATGAAAAGCGCGTGCGCGAGGATGATCTGCCGTTCTTTATCGGCCTCATGGAGCATCTCGCCGATCGCGGTATCGTCTGCCCGACGCCGATCCACGATCGCGACGGCGCGACGCTGAACCGGCTCTGTGGTCGGCCGGCGGCGATCGTGAGTTTTCTCGAAGGGATGTGGCCGCGCCGGCCGACGCCGCGCCATTGCCAGCTGCTCGGCGAGGTGCTGGCGCGTATGCATCTGGCCGGCGCCGATTATCGCATCCGCCGCCGCAACGATCTCTCGCATGAAGGCTGGGGCCGGTTGATCGAAGCCTGCGGCACGCGCGCCGACGAGGTCGTTCCGGGGCTCGCCGACGAGCTTGCCGCCGCCTATCGAGGCATCGAGGCGCAATGGCCGAAGACGCTGCCGGAAGGCGTGATCCACGCCGATCTTTTCCCCGACAATGTGTTCTTCCTGCGCGACCGGCTTTCCGGCGTGATCGATTTCTATTTCGCTTGCAACGATTTCTACGCCTACGACATTGCGGTCTGTCTGAATGCCTGGTGTTTCGAGCCCGACGGCAGTTTCAACGTGACCAAGGCGCGGGTGATGCTGGCTTCCTATCGCGCGGTGCGGCCGCTCTCGCCGGACGAGATCGATGCGTTGCCCTTGCTCGCGCGCGGCAGTGCGTTGCGCTTCCTGATGACGCGCCTTTATGACTGGCTGAACCATCCGCCCGGCGCGTTCGTCACGCCGAAAGATCCCAAGGAATATGTGCGCAAGCTGCGCTTCCATGCGGGCGTGCGCAGCAGCGCCGCCTATGGCATCGATTCGTGACCGACACGGGCGTGGTCGAGATCTTTACCGACGGCGCCTGCCGCGGCAATCCAGGCCCCGGCGGCTGGGCTGCGATCCTGCGCCGCGGCAACCATGAGAAAGAGCTCTGCGGCGGCGAAATTCTCACCACCAACAACCGCATGGAAATGACCGCCGCCATCATGGCGCTCGAGGCGCTAAAAAAGCCCTCGACGGCGCGGCTCTATACAGACAGCACCTATCTCAAGGACGGTATCACCAAATGGATCGCCGGCTGGAAGCGCAAGGGCTGGAAGACGGCCGACCGGAAGCCGGTGAAGAACATCGATCTCTGGCAGCGGCTGGAAGCGGCGGCGGCACCGCACCGGATCGAATGGCACTGGGTACGCGGCCATGACGGCCATATCGGGAACGAGCGCGTCGATCTTCTGGCGCGCGCCGCGATCGAGGCTCTAAGCAACCCGGGTTGAGTGGAGATGGCGGCGGAGGAAGGCGCAGATCGCCTCGAACTCTGCACCCGCCGCATCGCCCTGGAACCGAGCGCGCATGAAGCTGTGCAGCATGCGCGTGGCGCAGCGATACTCGACCTCGTTGCCCGCTTCTGCGAGCCGGTCGGCGTACAGCTTGCCCTCGTCGCGCAAAGGGTCGTGCTGCGCGGTATGCACCAAAGCCGGTGGCAGGTTCCTGAGGTCCGCCGCCATCATCGGCATCGCATAAGCCGGCGGCGCCGCACGATGCGCGCCCAGATAGGCATCGAGATAGTGGATCATGCCATCGCGGGTCAGGAGCGGCGCATTTTCATTTTCGCGATAAGACGGCAGTTCGATGTCGGTGCCGAGCACCGGATAGATGAGTACCTGCGCCACGATCGGCGGTCCCCGCCGGTCGCGCAGCGCCAGCGCCACGGCCGCCGTCAGATTGCCGCCCGCACTGTCGCCGCCGACGGCGATGCGGTGGGGGTCGACACCGAAGGCCGTGGCATGCCGCGCGAGATGCGAGACGACCGCATAGCAATCGTCGAACGCTGCCGGGAAGGGATGCTCGGGTGCGAGGCGATAATCGACGCTGATGACCGTAGCACCGGTCTCTGCCGCGAAACCCCAGGCGATCGTGTCGTTGGTATCGAGATCGCCAAGGATCCAGCCGCCGCCGTGGATATAGACGAAACAGGGTTCCCGCCCGTTCTCGTGCGGACGATAGATGCGAACCGGCACGCGATGACCGACATCGCCGATGGCGCGGTTCTCGACGCTGATCTCGCGTGGACAGGGCCGGTTGTTGGCAAGACAGAACGCACGCCAGGAGACGCGCTCCTGTTCGAGCGTCTGGTTTGCCGGCCATTCCGCCTCGAGGCGCAGCAGCTCGATCATATCCGGGTGGATGTCGTGCGCCATACCTCCGCCTTCTGTTGCCACATCCGGAAATGAAAGCGGCGAGAACCGGGGGGTTCCCGCCGCCAAATCCGGTATTGTCGGATCGACTAGAGCGCCTTGAGGATGGATTCGGCGCTCGATACCTCGAAGGCGCCCGGCGCCTCGACATTGAGCTTTTTCACGACCCCGTCTTCGACCACCATCGCATAGCGATTGGCGCGCAGACCCATGCCATAGCCGGTCGCGTCCATGGTGAGGCCGACCGCCTTCGAGAAATCGGCATTGCCGTCGGCGAGCATCATGACCTTCTCGCCAGCGCCGCGATCCTTGCCCCAGGCATCCATGACGAAGGCGTCATTGACCGAAAGACAGGCGATCGAATCGACGCCCTTCTTGCGGATTTCTTCGGCATGTTTGATGAAGCCCGGCAGATGCTGCGCCGAACAGGTCGGCGTGAAGGCACCCGGCAGAGCAAACAGCACCACCTTCTTGCCCTTGAACAGATCGTCGCTCGACATCGACTTGACCTCGCCGTCCCTCATCGTCTGAACCGTGACCGGCGGAATGCGGTCTCCAACCTTGATCGCCATGTTTCAATCTCTCCCTAGGTTTCTATAACGCCTTGATATCAGAATTCCAGACGGCTCGGATGCCCCGGCCCGACCTCTAGATAGGCACAGACAGGGTTCGAAACCAGCCCGTCAGGAGCGGCCTGCCGCCCGGTCCAGCGCATCGAGGACCGCATCGGAATCGAGCAGCTCCGGCAGCGCGATGCCTTCGGGCGCGCCGGGCCCGTAAATCACGTTGAACGGTATCCCGTATCGGCCGAACGACGCCAGATACTGCGCGATGCCGTCATCCGGCCGGGTCCAGTCGGCGCGCATGGCGGTGATGTTCGGCGCGGCGAGTCGATCCGCAACCGGCAGGCGTTCGAGGACAAGGCGCTTGTTGACCGCACAGGTAATACACCATTCCGCGGTCACATCGACGAAGACGGTCCGCCCTTCGCCCACCAGCCGGTCGATCGATGCCGGCTCGAAGGGCTGCCAGAGCGCATCGGCGGCGAGCGCCGCATCGCCTTCCTCGCGCGAGCCACCGGGCAGCAGCGCGGGCACCAGGGCAGAAAACAGCAGGACCGCTGCCAGAATCGCACTTGCCGGCCGCAGCGTCGGGCCGAGCCGCGGCCGCAGCCAGAGCAGGACCAGCACCGCCAGCAGCAGCAGCCCGGCAATCAGCGCCGCCGGTATGCCGGCGATCTCGGCGACGATCCAAAGCAGCCAGAGCGCGGTCGCGAGCAAGACCACCGCCAGCACTCGCCGCAGCACGATCATCCAGCGCCCGGGTCGCGGTAGCGCGGTCGCGAGCCGAGGCATCGCACTGACCAGCAGATAGGGCAGCGCGAGCCCAATACCCATGGCAACGAAGATCGCCAGGATCTCGTCGGCGCCGCGGGCCAGCGCAAAACCGATCGCGGTGCCGACGAACGGCGCCGAACAGGGCGTCGCGAGCAGGGTCGCAAGAACACCGGTGCCGAACGCGCCGACCACGCCGGATCGTTCGCCGCCGGCCGCGCGATTGCCGATCCAGGCAGGCAGCGGCAATTCGAACCAGCCGACAAGATTGGCCGCGAACAAGGTGACGAGGGCCGCCATCGCGATCAGGAACAGCGGCTGTTGAAACTGGATGCCCCAGCCGATCGTAGCGCCCGCGCTCTTGAAGGCGATCAGTGCTGCGGCCAGTAGCAGGAACGAGACGACGATGCCGGCGGCCGTCGCAAGGAAGGATTGCCGCACCGCGCGCACCGCGCCGCCGCCATGGCCGACGACCGACAAGAGTTTGAGCGAGAGCACCGGCAGCACGCAGGGCATCAGGTTGAGGATCAGCCCGCCGAGCAAGGCGATCAGCAGCATCGCTGCGAGGCCGGCGCCGGTTGCGACGGACGCCGCATTCGTCCCGATGCCCGGTTCGATGGTCACCTCGACGCCGCGCGTGCCATCGACCAACGTCAGCACGAGCGGCAGCGTTTCGAGCGTTGGCGCATCCGCGCTGAACGGTTCGGCATCGATACGCAGCGTGACTGTATGATTATCGTCGGCACGGATCAGCGTTGGTGCTGGAAAGCGCCAGTCATAGGTTCCTTCGACCAGCAGATCGGGCGCGACGAACGGCAGCTCGGAGCGCGCAACAAGCGTGATCGACGGCGCAGCACCGCTCTCGACGGTCGCCGTCTCGACGATGATGCCATGTGCCGTACCGGGCACCGGCACCTGCGACTGAAAGCGATCGATGAGCTGCGCCTCGGGCGCGGGTGTCGCCTCGCCCGCCGGCAGATCGAGCGCCAATTCGGCTTCAAAGGGAATGCAGATCTCTTCGCAGAGCAGATAACTGACGGCGGCGCGGAGTGTAAGCGGTTGGCCAGGCGTCGCTGGCGTCAGTTCGACCGGCAGCAAGACCGAATCCGCATAACCGAATGTGTCGAGCCCGAACAAGGTGAAGCGATGCGGTGCCGGCCAGGCGAGTGCGGTCGCTGCGAGATTCTGCGATTCCTGCCAGTCGACGCGAACGGGATAACCGGCATCGCCCGGCGAGCGCCAATAAGTTTTCCAGCCTGGTTCGAGGCGAAATTCGATGCCGGCGGGAATCGATGCGAGCGTGCCGGTCCCCTCGACCGCCGTCACCAGCCGGATCGCGCCTTCCGGCGTCTCGAACCAGTCGGACGAGGCCGCCTGCACGCCAATGCCGCCGGCGAAGACCGTCAGCGAGGCCGCCAGCAGCGCGCCCAAAATGCCAAAAAATCTCATGGTTTCAATATACTACTATTCCGCTCGGGACCATAGTCGTACATTGCCAAGCTTCCGTCATATTCCCCTTGCAGGATTTTGACACAGCAGCCCCCGGCTTGCCGGGTCGGCACCGGCGACTTAGGTAAACAGCTATGAACGCTGCATCCATGAACGGGACAAATGACGGTCCGTATCTGACCGGCCAGCTTCTGATCGCCATGCCCGGCATGCGCGATCCGCGCTTCGCCCGTTCGGTCATCTATATGTGCGCGCATAACGAGGAAGGCGCGATGGGGCTGGTGGTCAACCGGCTGATCAACAGCATCAGCCTGCCCGATCTGCTGACCCAGCTCGGCGTGGCGCAGACCGTTCCCGACGACGCCATTCGCATTCACTTCGGCGGCCCGGTCGAAGCGGCGCGCGGCTTCGTGCTGCACTCGACCGACTATGCGGCCGGCGACACGCTGCGCGTCGCCGAGGATTTCGGTCTGACTGCGAGCCTCGACATCCTGCGCGCGATCGCCGGCGGCAGCGGACCGCGGCAGTGCATTCTGGCGCTCGGTTATGCGGGCTGGGGGGCCGGCCAGCTTGATATGGAAATTCAGGCCAATGGCTGGCTGTCGGCGCCGGCCGACGAGGATTTGCTGTTCGACGATCATCTCGACGACAAATGGGAACGTGCGATCCGCAAGATCGGCGTCGATTTCAGTCATCTTTCGACCGATGCGGGTCACGCGTAAGGCGCGGCCAGCGCGATCAAGATGTCGGTGCGATCAGATCGTTGTCCACCAGACCGAACAGCAGATGATCCTGCCAGCGATCGTTGATCCTGAGATATTGCCGCGCGGCACCTTCCTCGCGGAAACCGACCTTCAGCAGCAGTCGCCGGCTCGCCTCGTTCTCCGGCAGGCAGGCGGCTTCGATCCGGTGCAACCCGAGCTGATGGAACGCATAGGGTAGCAGCGCGCGCAGCGCATCGGTCATATAGCCCTGCCGCGCATACGCCTCGCCGATCCAGTAACCGAGCGACGCGGTCTGCGCCACGCCGCGACGGACATGGGTCAGATTGACGCCGCCAAGCAGCGCATCGTCGGCGTGGTTGAATATGAACAGTCCGTAACCCTCGTCATGGCGCCACTCGACCGCCATTGCATGCAGCCGGCGGCGGAACGCGGCGCGGCCGGTGCTCTCGGCCGGCCAGCGCGGTTCCCAGGGCATGAGGAACGTGCGGCTCGCATCGCGCAGGCTCGACCA
>JBBDWW010000025.1:0-1416 GCA_040902645.1 Dongiaceae bacterium
ACTCGACCGCGCACGAAATGAAATCGGCGACCACCGCACCGATCGACACGCCCGAACCCGCGATGAAGATGCCGGTCTGGCCGGTTGCGCGAAAATCGACCCTCATGCCGCGCTTCTTCATTTCGCGCTCGAGTGCCAGGGTCGTGTACATCTTGCCGACCGAACAATCGGTGCCGACGGTGAGCAGGCGCTTGCCGCCGCGCTTTTTTCCGCTCGCCACATCGAAATCGCGCGTCGGATGCCGCACGTCATAGAGCGTGCGACCGCGCTTTGCCGCCAGCTCGCGCAGCTCGGGAATATCGGAGAGACGCCGATGCAGGCCGCTGGCGAGATCGAGGCCCCGCTCCAGCGCCTCGGTGAGCGTCGCAAGCCAGCTTCCGCCGACCTTGCCCCCGCGATTGGCGACACCGACGATCATAGTTTTGGCGCCGGCCTTCGCCGCGGCTTCGACGGTCATATCCGGAATGCGGAGATCGGCCTTGCAGCCCTCCAGGCGTAGCTGGCCGAGGCACCATTCCGGGCGCCAATGCACAATCCCCTGCGCGGTCTTGACCGCCAGCGGATCGGGCGCGTCGGCCAGAAACATCAGATATGGGTGCGCAATCGCCATGGCCGTTCCGTCTCCTTCGCCCGCGCTTCCGGGCGACGGCGCATCCTAGCCAACCCGGTTGGCGGTTGCCTATAGTCGCCCGTTCACGGCGGCGATCGCCGTCTTCGACGCGTCCGGCGCCGCTGGTTTTTCAGGGAGTGTTGCCTTGCCCGATACAAAAGACGCATTGCTGGCCGGAATCGAGCGCGATCGCGATCGCCTTGTCGAGTTTCTCTCGGGCTTCGTACGCGCCCGCAGCCCGAACCCGCCCGGCGATACACTGGCCGCAGCCGCGCATGTGCGTAAGCTGCTCGATGCGGAAGGGATCGAATACAATGTCGTCGACCCGCAGCCGACGATGCCCAACATCGTCGCGACATTCGAAGGCGCATCGCCCGGCCCGCATCTGGTGCTGAACGGCCATATCGACGTGTTTCCGGTCGGCACCGAAACCTGGCAGCATGATCCCTGGGGCGGCATCGTCGCCGATGGCAAGGTCTGGGGCCGCGGCGCGAGCGACATGAAATGCGGCACGAGCTGTTCGATCTTCACCTACATCTATCTGCATCGCATTCGCGACAAGCTGAAGGGTCGGCTCACGCTGACCGCCGTTTCCGACGAGGAAACATTTGGACCCTGGGGCGCGCGCTATCTGATCGAGCATTTGCCGAACGAGGTGCTTGGCGATTGCTGTCTCAACGGCGAACCCTCGGGCGCGGAAACGATCCGCTTCGGCGAACGCGGCCTGCTGTGGCTTGCTGTCACCGTCAAGACGCGCGGCGCGCACGGCGCCTATGTGCATCTCAGCAAGAGCGCGAGCCGGATCG
>JBBDWW010000026.1:0-9293 GCA_040902645.1 Dongiaceae bacterium
TGCGCCAGCCGGTCATGCAATAGGCCTTGGAGACGCCGTTCATGGTGAGCGTGCGATCCTTGAGCCCCGGCTCGACCTCAGCCGGCGTCGCGAACTCGAATCCGTCATAGACCAGATGCTCGTACATATCGTCGGTCAGTACCCAGACATGCTTGTGCCGCATCAACACAGCGGTCAGCGCCTTCAGCTCGCTGCGCGTATACGCGGCACCCGTTGGATTGCTCGGGCTGTTGAGGATCAGCCATTTGGTCTTCGGCGTGATCGCGGCCTCGAGATCCTCGGGCCGCATCTTGAAGCCGTTATTCTCCGGACAGCGCACGAGGACCGGCTCGCCGCCGCATAGCAGCGCGATATCCGGATAAGAGACCCAATAGGGCGCCGGCACGATCACCTCGTCGCCCTCATTCACCGAGGCAACCATCGCGTTGTAGATGATCTGTTTGCCGCCCGATGCGACCGAAACCTGGGACGTCTCGTAATCGAGCCCGTTCTCGCGCTTGAACTTCTCGACGATCGCCTGTTTCAGCGCGGGCGTGCCGTCGACATTGGTGTATTTCGTGTCGCCGCCGCGGATCGCGGCAATCGCCGCCGCCTTGATATTGTCGGGCGTATCAAAATCCGGCTCGCCGGCGCCGAGACCGATCACCTTGCGGCCCGCGGCCTGCAGATCGCGCGCTTTTTGCGTCACCGCCATGGTGGCAGACGGCTTGATGCGGCCCAGCCGCTCGGCAAGGAAACTCATGATCCGGGAGTCCAAAAACAGGGGGTTCGACAGCGCGCGGACGATAGGGCGCCGACCTGCGCGACGCAAGCCTCGGCGCCGGTTACGGGAAGCAAAAACCCCGAAATCGCCCCATTTCTGACCCCTCGACGTCAGCTATGGCGCCCGGCCTCGGACGGTCGGCCCGCACATCAACGATCGGGGAATGCCGCCATGATTCGCACCGGCTACGTGACCCCCTCCAAACGCCCGTTTTTTCTCGACCCGCGCTTCCGATTGCTGTTTGCCGCGGCGGTTGTTTCAGCCGTCCTGCTGATCTTCATGCTGGTGGATGCCGCCGTCGCCGGCTGAGGTCTCTACTGCACCACCAGTTCGACGCGGCGGTTGCGCGCGCGGCCAGCCTCGGTCTCGTTGGAGGCGACCGGCGCCAGCATGCCGACTCCGGCCGCATCGAGACGGTTTCGTTCGATCGCTTCGCGTTCTACCAAGGCGGCGACGACCGCCTTCGCGCGCTCGCGCGACAGCGAGAGGTTGAAGTCCTGCGTCCCTTCATTGTCGGTGTGACCGACCACGAACAGCGACAGATTCGGATTGCGGTTCAGCACCTGGGCAATTTCGCCGAGCACATCGTAGGATTCTTCGGTCAGCCGCGCCTTCCCTGAATCGAAGGTGATGGCGTAGATCGCAACCCGCCCCTGCTCCTCCAGCGCCTGTTCGATATCGTCGGAATCGGTCGCGCTGGCAACCGCCGACCAATCGTCGATCGCCGAGTCGAAATCGAGCGCGGCGGCCTCGTCGACGCCGATGGCGTCGGTGCCGCCGTTCGGATCGATCCGATCCTCGAGCGCGCCAGGCTCGATCACATCGAGCAGAATCAGCGCGCGGTTATGGGTCTCGGCAAACGCATCGAAATTTTCCCGCGCGACATAGAGCGAGACATGAATATCGCCATCGGGACGCACGAGGCGCGCCGCAAGAAAATAAGGCTGAAGCGGAAAGCTGAAGGCAAATTCGGTCACCGGTCCCAGCGTGCGCAAGCGGCGGTCGGGCGCGTAGAGCAGCTCGGTGGCAAACACGCCCCGTTCGCCGCAGGCCTCGGCCCCACAGAAGAAAAGAATCTCGAACCCGGCTTCGCCCAAAGCGCGCTCGTAATTGTGAAAGACCTCGAGGCTCGAGCGATCCGCCGGCGCCGCATAGATGATCCGGGTATGGCGGCCTTCGAGATCCCGGAAGTCCGAAAGGCGGACATCGCCAGCCCCGTCGCGCAGCGGCGCGCTCAAGGGCAGCCGGAACTGCTCGAAGGCGCGATGGTCGTAGCCGATGATCGTAGCGCCCCCGTAGCGCGGGATCAGCGGATGATCGGCCGCCCCGACCGGGTCGCCATCCTGCGCCCGGGCCGTGGGCGCGAGGGCGCCCGCACCCAGAGCGAAGGCCAGCAACAAGAAGCCGGTCAGCGCGGCCCCGAGGGCCCGCTTGTGACATGTCGGCAATGTCGGCAAAAGCCCTGCTCCCGGATGTTGTCGTCACCATGCGCGCTTGGCGCGACCCCGAGCATAACAAGAGCAGCGCCCGCTCAAAACCGTGCCGCGCGATCCCTACTCAAACCGGCGCCCGATGGCTATATCTGGGGCCATGAATTTGACCGCTGCCGATCCCGTCGTCACCGAACGCGACCAGCCGCTGGCCGAGACACCGTTCCGCCTGGTCTCGGACTATCGGCCGGCCGGCGATCAGCCGCGCGCGATTGAAGCGCTGACCGAGGGTCTGCTGCAGGGCGATCGCGACCAGGTGCTGCTCGGCGTGACCGGCTCGGGCAAGACCTTCACCATCGCGCATGCGATCGAGCGGCTGCAGCGCCCCTCGCTGATCCTGGCGCCGAACAAGACACTCGCCGCCCAGCTTTACAGCGAGATGAAGGGTTTCTTTCCGGACAATGCGGTCGAGTATTTCGTCTCCTATTACGACTATTACCTGCCCGAAGCCTATGTGCCGCGCACCGACACCTATATCGAAAAGGAATCGTCGGTGAACGAGCAGATCGACCGGATGCGCCATTCGGCGACCCGCGCCTTGTTCGAACGGCGCGATGTGGTGATCGTCGCGTCGGTTTCCTGCATCTACGGTATCGGCGCGCCGGAAACCTATTCGACCATGACGATCAAGCTCTCGACCGGACAGAGCATCAATCGCAACGATCTGCTGCGGCGATTGGTCGAAATCCAGTACAAGCGCAACGATGCGAGCTTCTATCGCGGCACGTTCCGGGTGCGCGGCGATTCGGTGGAAATCTTTCCCGCCCATCTGGAAGATCGCGCCTGGCGGTTGTCGCTGTTCGGCGACGAGATCGAATCGATCCATGAATTCGACCCGCTGACCGGCGAGCGCATGGCCTCGCTCGGCCAGATCAAGATCTTCGCGAACAGCCACTATGTGACGCCGAAGCCGACGCTTCACCAGGCGGTGCAGCAGATCAAGCAGGATCTCAAGATCCGGCTGGAGGAGTTCCACATGGACGGCAAGCTGCTCGAGGCGCAACGGCTCGAACAGCGCACCATGTTCGACATGGAAATGATCGAGGCGACGGGAAGCTGCGCCGGCATCGAGAATTATTCGCGCTATCTGACCGGACGGCGTCGCGGCGAACCGCCGCCGACCTTGTTCGAATACATCCCCGACGACGCGATGCTGTTCGTCGACGAAAGCCACGTCACGGTGCCGCAGCTTGGCGGCATGTTCCGTGGCGACTGGGCGCGCAAATCGGTCCTGTCGGATTTCGGGTTCCGCCTGCCCTCCTGCACCGACAACCGGCCGCTCAAGTTCGAGGAATGGGAGCAGATGCGGCCGCAGACCGTGTTCCTCTCGGCAACGCCCGGTCCGTGGGAAATGGAACGCACCGGCGGGGTCTTCGTCGAGCAGGTGATTCGTCCGACCGGCCTGATCGATCCGGTCTGCATCATCCGCCCGACCGAAATCCAGGTCGACGACACGATTGCCGAATGCCGCGACTGCGCCGCCAAAGGCCAGCGCGTGCTGGTGACGACGCTGACCAAGCGCATGGCCGAAGACCTGACCGAATATATGCACGAGCAGGGCATCCGCGTGCGCTATGTTCATTCCGATGTCGAGACGCTGGAGCGGATCGAAATCATCCGCGACCTGCGGCTGGGCGCCTTCGACGTGCTGGTCGGGATCAACCTGCTGCGCGAGGGGCTCGATATTCCCGAATGCGCGCTGGTCTGCATTCTCGATGCCGACAAGGAAGGCTATCTGCGCTCGAAGACCTCGCTGATCCAGACCATCGGCCGCGCCGCGCGCAATATCGACGGGCGGGTCATCCTCTATGCCGACACAATAACCAAGTCACTGGAGGGCGCGCTTGCCGAAACCGACCGGCGGCGCGAAAAGCAGCAGGCCTATAACGCGGCGAACGGCATCACGCCGGAATCGGTGCGCCATTCGATCTCGGACATCCTGCACAGTGTCTATGAACAGGATCACGTCACGGTCGATACCGGCGTCGCCGGTGCCGCGCATATGCTGGGCCATAATCTCGAGGCGACCATCGCCGATCTGGAAAAACAGATGCAGCGGGCCGCCGGCGATCTTGAGTTCGAGGAAGCGGCACGGCTGCGCGACGAGATCCGCCGGCTCGAGGCGCTCGATCTCGGCATCAAGGCGGGGCGGCCCGACGCGGCGAAGCTGGCCAACGAAACGGTACGGCGCGAACGGCGCGCTCTGGCCGATCGCGGCAAGGCACCGATGGCGCGCGGTCGTCCGCAGAGCAAGAGCGGCCGGCCCGGCGGCAGCAGCCGCGGCGGCAGAGGCCGGCGCTGATTGCAGCAGGGGACGATGCAGGCATGACCGACCGACCCGAAGACCGCCAGCCACCGGCGCTCGATCCGATGCGCGTGACGCCGCGCACCGGCTCGTCCTACCCCGCGGAATTCCGCGACGTGGTCGGCACGCGCGAGAAGCGCATGCTCGCGGCCGCGCTCGGGCTCACGCGCTACGGTGTCAATCTTGTGCATCTGCCGCCCGGCGCCTGGTCCTCGCAGCGGCACTGGCACAGCCACGAAGACGAATTCGTCTATCTGCTCGAGGGCGAAGTGACGCTGATCACCGATGCCGGCGAGCAGACGCTGTCGGCCGGCATGTGCGCCGGCTTCCCCGGCGGCCGGCCCGACGGACATCATCTGGTCAACCGCAGCGGCCGCATGGCGATCTATCTCGAAATCGGCGATCGCGATCCGGCCGACGGTGCCGACTATCCCGACATCGATATGAAAGCCGAGAAGGAATCCGGCCGCTACGTGTTCCGGCACAAGGACGGCAACCCTTACCCGACGGAGTAACGCCGATGACCGTTCCGGTTTTCTATCCCGGCCTCGCGACTTTGCTGGCGATCGTCCTCTATCTTTGTTTCGTGTTCCGCACCGGCCAGATGCGACGCAAGCACGGGATCGTCGCACCCGCCGTGACCGGCCATCCCGAGTTCGAATGCGCGTACCGGACCCAGATGAACACGGTCGAGCAGCTCGTCGCGTTCCTGCCGATGCTGTGGTTGTTTGCCGTTCTGATGGATGGCGAATGGGCCGGCGGGCTCGGTCTGCTCTGGGTGGCGGGCCGAATACACTATGCCGTTTCGTATTCGCGCGACCCCAAGACGCGGGAACCGGGCATGATCGTCAGTATGATCGTGACAATCCTCCTCTCGCTCGGTGTCGCCTGGGGCCTGATCGCACTGGCGCTTTAGCGTCGCCGCCCACGAGGCGCGGAAGGCCCGCGCAGCTAACACGAAAATGGGCGCTCCCGCGGGAGCGCCCTTTCCGTTCGAGCTTCGACCGAAATCCTATCGGTCGAGCACGTTGTAGCCGCGACCGGCCAGACAGTCGGCGATGATCCGCTTCTGCTGTTCGGTGCCCTGCAGTGCGCCATGACCGGCGCCGCCGAGACCGCCCAGCGCGCCACCGATGGCGGCGCCTTCGCCGACACCAACGCCGCCGACCAGCGCACCGGTCACGACGCCGAGGATCGCGCCGGCGCCCGCGCCGATCAGCGCATTCTCAGCCGCTTCGCCGGCCGGGCTGACCTGTTCGGCATACTGCCGGCACTCGTAGAGATCCTGCTGATACTGGGCGCTGTCCACATTGCCCGTATCGACCACCGGATCGTAAGTCTGCGCCGCGCACGCCGAGAGCGCGATCGCAGCAATCCCCATTAGAACGCGTTTCATCGCAAAACTCCTTGTGCAGCGCCTTTTGGCGAGGTCCGGCCAACCGGCACAACCGGCTTGGTCCGGCACCCTGCCTAGATAGCGCAATAATCGCCATATTCCAGAGGGATTGGGGCGGTATTGGGGCAGGTCACAGAGTTGCCATCGCCCCGGCCTTGGCCCATGTTCCCGCTGGATTTTTACCCTCCCATGCGCCCGGAGCCCGTTACCACGTGACCGAATCGCACCCCCATTTCACGCAAGACGGCGCCAAACCCTACGCGGCCCTGGTGACCGGGGCGGCACGCCGGATCGGCCGCGCCATCGCCCTCGATCTCGCCCGCCAGGGCTGGGATGTGGCGGTGCACTACCATCGCTCCGAAGCGGAGGCCCGGCAGGTCGCGGCCGAGATCCAAGCGATGGGACGACGCGCGATCGCGCTCCCTGCCGATCTGACCCAGGAAGCGCAGGTGCTGACATTGGTGCCCGACGCGGTCGCAGCGCTCGGGCCGCTGACTTTGCTGGTCAACAACGCCTCGGCGTTCGAGATGGACAAGATCGATACCGCGACGCGCGAAAGCTGGGATCAGCATCTCGAGACCAATCTGCGCGCACCTTTGGTGCTCACCCAGGCTTTCGCGAAGCAGCTTCCCGAGGGGCGACCCGGCAACATCGTGAACCTGCTCGACCAGCGGGTCTGGAAGCCGACGCCCTATTTTCTTTCTTACACCGTCGCCAAGATGGGCCTCTGGACGCTGACCCGAACCTGCGCGCTGGCGCTCGCGCCGGCGATCCGCGTCAACGGTATCGGCCCCGGCCCGACCTTGCCGAGCACGCGTCAAACCCAGGAACAGTTCCGCCGCCAATGCGAAGCGATGCCGTTGCGGCGCGGTACGACGCCGGCCGAAATCTGCGAGGCGTTGCGCTTTATTCTCGGCGCGCCGTCGATGACCGGACAGATGATTGCGCTCGATGGCGGTGAGCATCTCGGCTGGGCGCAATCGACCCGCGGCTTTGTGGCCAGTGAATAGGAGCGGGAACGAACGCCGCCCGTACGGGCGGCCGGTCCCCGGCATGAAGATGGCACGACAGAAGAACGACGAGACGAAGCTGGCGCCGCGCCGTGCCCCGGTTAGCGAACCAGCGCCGGGCGAGTTGCGGGTCTTCATCCGCGACATGGTCCTCGAATGCCGGATCGGCATCCATCAGCATGAGCGCGTTGCGGACCAGCGGGTCCGGATCAATCTCGAAGCGACCGTGCGACCGGGCATCGAGGTCGGCGACGATCTGGACAATGTGGTCTGCTATGGCGAACTGGTGACCGGAATCCGCCATGTGGTCGGCTCGGGCCATACCAACCTCGCGGAAACCCTGGCCGAGCGCATTGCGACCATGTGCTTCGAACATTGCCGGATCCATGCGGTGCGCGTTCGCGTCGAAAAGCTCGACGTTTTTCCCGAGGCAGAGAGCGTTGGCGTCGAAATCGAGCGGCGCCGACCCTGATCCGATCACGAGTCCGGATCACAGCGGGTGACCGGAAATATTTGAATCGATACAACAAACCGGTAACCGGCGAGCCCGCCGGACGAAAGTTTTGCACACCGTCTCCGAAGCGCCATATTTCTTCCGGGACACGGTTGATTTCATCCCATCGTCATCGTTTGTTTATTCTTGACTTAAGCAAATTGTATGTGGATCAGCATGTTAGCGATTTTGCTCATTTTTTAAGCAACGATGGCAAAGCGCAGGATTCACTAGTCGGCAACGCACGCCGCCGGACATTTTCGACAGAGTTATCCACGGGAGTCGTGGAAAGATTGCAGGACAGCAACAGGGCGTGAAGGATTTGCGCCACAGTCCCCGATTGCGCGCGCAGGAGACGAGAACGGCGCGATGATGGCCGAGATACCAGATACGGGACCCGAAGAGGCCGGACCGACAGCCGAAGAAGCGCGTCAGCCCTCGGAGCGGCCGGCGACGCCGAAAGCGTCGCTTGCCCGCGGTATCGCCGTGATCGAGGCCGCTCTGAAGACGCTGCCGACGGTGCCGGGCGTCTATCGCATGCTGAACGAGGCGGGCGACGCGCTCTATGTCGGCAAGGCGCACAATCTGCGCAAACGTGTCGACGCCTACATCCAGGTGCCGCGCCTCTCGACCCGGCTGATGCGCATGGTGGCGGAAACCGTGTCGCTCGAGGTGATAAGCACGCATACCGAGGTCGAGGCGCTGCTGCTCGAGAGCAACCTCATCAAGCGGCTGGCGCCCCGCTACAACATCCTGCTGCGCGACGACAAGTCGTTCCCCTATATTTTGATTACCGAGAACCATACCGCGCCGCAGATCACGAAGCATCGCGGCGCGCGCAAGCGCAAGGGCGACTATTTCGGTCCGTTCGCCTCGGCCGGCGCCGTCAACCGCGCGATCACCGCGCTCGAAAAAGCGTTCCTGTTGCGCTCCTGCTCCGACCATATGTTCGCGAGCCGCACCCGGCCCTGTCTGCTCTATCAGATCAAGCGCTGCTCGGCGCCTTGTGTCGGCCGCATCGCCGAGAGCGACTATGCGACCCTGGTTGAACAAGCTCGCCAGTTTCTTTCGGGCCACAGTGGCGAGATCCAGTCGGCGCTGGCCAACGAAATGCAGGCCTCCAGTGCGGCGCTCGACTACGAGCGCGCCGCGCGGCTGCGCGACCGGATCCGCGGCCTGTCGCAGATCCAGGCGCATCAGGACATCAATATCGAGGGCATCGAGGAGGCCGACGTGATCGCCGGCTATCAGGCCGGCGGACAGACCTGCGTCGAGGTGTTTTTCTTCCGCAATGGCGGCAATTACGGCAACCGCGCCTATTTCCCGAGCCACGACCGCGAAGCCGAATTGCCGGAAATTCTCGCCGCGTTCATCGGTCAGTTCTACGAAAACAAGACGCCGCCGCGTTTGCTGCTGGTTAACGAGACGCCGGCCGAAGTCGACCTATTGACCGAGGCGCTGTCGCTCAAGGCCGACCGGCGCGTCGAGATCGCGATGCCGCAGCGCGGCGCCAAGCGCGGTCTGCTCGACCATGCGCTTGCCAATGCGCGCGAGGCGCTCGGCCGGCGCATGTCGGAGAATGCAGCGCAGCGGCGTTTGCTTGAGGGGCTCGCCGGCTTGTTCGGGCTGGATGGCACGCCGGAGCGAATCGAGGTCTACGACAACAGCCATCTCTCGGGCACCAACGCCTATGGCGCGATGATCGTCGCCGGACCCGAGGGGTTCACGAAAAACGCCTATCGCCGCTTTGCGGTGACAGGACGCGGTAAGGACGGCGAGAGCGTGGAACCGGGCGTCGACTACGCGATGCTGCGCGAGGTTCTCGCCCGGCGCTTC
>JBBDWW010000027.1:0-9289 GCA_040902645.1 Dongiaceae bacterium
ATATGCCGATGGTGCCCGAGGCTGCGATCGCGATGCTCGCCTGCGCGCGGATCGGTGCGGTCCATTCCGTCGTGTTCGGCGGTTTCGCGGCGGCCGAACTCGCGACGCGCATCGACGATGCCAAGCCGAAGCTGATCGTCTCGGCCTCCTGCGGTCTCGAACCCGGGCGTGTCGTCGAATACAAGCCGCTGCTCGACAACGCGATCGCGCTCGCGACGCACAAAGTCGAGCGTTGCATTGTCCTGCAGCGGCCCGAGCGGCCCTGCACGTTGATCGCGGGCCGCGATCTCGACTGGAAGGCGGCGATCGACACGGCGCAGCCGGCTCCTTGCGTGCCCGTTGCGGCAACCGATCCGCTTTATGTTCTCTACACGTCGGGCACGACCGGCCAGCCCAAGGGCGTGGTGCGCGACAATGGCGGCCATGCCGTCGCGCTCTGCTGGTCGATGCAGCATGTCTACGGCCTGAAACCCGGTGAGGTTTACTGGGCCGCCTCGGATGTCGGCTGGGTGGTCGGCCATTCCTATATCGTCTATGGGCCGCTGCTCTATGGTTGCGCGTCGGTACTTTACGAGGGCAAGCCGGTCGGCACGCCGGATGCGGGCGCCTATTGGCGGGTGATCGCCGATCACGGCGTGTCGGTTCTGTTCACGGCACCGACCGCGTTTCGCGCGATCAAGCGCGACGATCCGGACGGCAAACTGCTCGCCCGATACGATCTCAGCCGGTTTCGCACGCTGTTTCTCGCCGGCGAGCGCTCCGATTCCGCGACGCTCGAATGGGCCGAAGAGAAACTGCGCGTGCCGGTCATCGATCACTGGTGGCAGACCGAAAGTGGCTGGCCGATGGCGGCCAACTGCATCGGCATCGAGATGTTGCCGGTAAAACACGGATCGCCGACCAAGCCGGTACCGGGCTGGGATGTGCGCGCGCTGCTGCCGGACGGGCGCCGGGCGAAAGCCGGCGAGATCGGGGCGATCGCCGTCAAACTACCGATGCCGCCCTCAAGCCTGCCGACTTTATGGAATGCCGATGCCCGCTTCGTCAGCGCCTATCTCGAGGATTTTCCCGGCTACTACAAGACGGGCGATGCCGGCTATTTCGACGAAGACGGTTACATCTACATCATGGCCCGCACCGACGACATCATCAACGTCGCGGGCCATCGGCTCTCGACCGGTGCGATGGAGGAAGTGCTCGCAGCACATCCCGATGTCGCGGAATGTGCGGTCATCGGCGTCGCCGACGAACTGAAAGGCCAGGTACCGCTCGGACTGCTTGTTCTGAAAGCCGGTGTTGCGAAAAGCGAAACCGACATCGTGCGCGAGGTTGTGGCGCTCGTGCGCGATCGGATCGGACCGGTCGCGGCATTCAAGACCGCAACCGTGGTGAAGCGCCTGCCGAAGACGCGCTCGGGCAAGATCCTGCGCGGCACGATGCAGAAGATCGCCGACAGCGAGGAATGGAAGATGCCGGCGACGATCGACGATCCGGCGATCCTCGACGAGATCGGCGATGCGATGCGCGGGATCGGCTATGCGGGGGGATGACCTACTAGGTGATCAATGCCAGCGTGGCGAAGAAACCGCGGGGTGCCAGTGCCGTTTAGGATACGGCCATAAGATTGGGTAACAATTTTCCGGTGTCGTTTTTGTCAGATCTAGGATTATTTAATTTTTTCGTTTTTAACCAATTAGTTACAAAACGACTGTTTTGATGAAGCGAGATTGACGCGGTTCAGCGATATCTGGTAAGGTTCGGATTGCGCTGAGATTCGTGGAGGCAACAATGCCTGTTACCGCAGATAAAGCCGCTCCATACGCACCAACAAAGACCATTTTGGATGTAATTGGCCGGTACCGTACCCGCGGCATGACATCACCCATTAATGCTGAGGTTTTGGCGCGCGCTGGTATTCCCGAAAGCCTTATTGCCCGCACATTTCAGGCGTTGCAGGCGCTCGACCTTGTTGACGAGCAGGGCAAGCCGACCTCGACACTGGAAGGTATCCGGGTCGCGCCGCAGGCCGAGTACCAGAGCCGGTTGGCGGAGTGGCTTCGCACGGCATACACCGACATCTTTGCGTTTGTAGACCCCGGGAAAGACGATGAAGTGCGCGTGCGAGATGCGTTTCGCACGTACCAGCCCGTGGGACAGCAGGCGCGAATGGTTACGCTGTTTCTCGGACTGTGCGCTGCCGCAGGGTTGACCCCTGAAAGGTCGCAGCAGCCCAAGGCACAGATGTCGCAGCGCTTGAGCTCGTCCCCGCCGCAGATCAAGCGCAACGTTTCCAAACGAAACTCAAGTATTTCATCCGGCCACGGTGTCGGTATTCCGGCGCCATTGTTGGGACTGTTGGGCAGCCTCCCGACTTCTGGATCCGGATGGACCAAAAGGGACCGTGACAAATTCCTCGTCACTTTCGGTGCCGTACTCGATTTTTGTTTTCCGATACTTACGGAAGACACAGAATTAGAAGAAACGAAAACGGCGGCCTCATGAAAGGAGGCCGCCGCTTAAGTACCCATCGAAGGGCACGTTGTCTTGCCGGACAACCCTTCGGTATTCGAGATCGGGCGTCGCTAACCCGATGAACAAGCGCCAGAGCCCGTAGAGCCGGGGCTGGGGGTGGTATATGCAACAAGACTAATGCTGCGAGCGAAGGGTGCTGCTGGTGGCTCCGGCAGCGCCCATCCCACAGCTCTACTATAATCCTGTCATTCCCGGGCAGGCGAGAGCAAAAAAAGCCGGCGGTGAATGCCGCCGGCTTTTTGCAATCCGATGAAGGCGCGTGTCGCGCGTCAGTTATTGCCGCTGCTGCTGCGCGTCGAGAAGATCTTCGAAATGTCGATGCCGCCGGGGATCGTGGTCCGGGTCTCCGGTTCCGGCGCCTGCTGCGGCTGTGCCTCGGCCTTCGGCAGTTCCTTGCCGGCGCGTTCGTGCGCACGGCGTGCGCGCTGGATCGCCGCATTGAGATCGGTCTGGCTGCAGAGGCCGAGCAGCACGGGATCGCGCGGTCGCAGATTCGTGTAGTTCCAGTGCGAGCGGTCGCGGATCGCGGCGATCGTCTGCTTGGTCGTGCCGATCAGGCGCGCGACCTGTGAATCCGTCAGCTCCGGATGATGGCGCAGCAGCCAGGCGATCGCATCGGGCTTGTCTTGCCGCTTGGCGACCGGGGTATAGCGCGGCCCCTTGGTGCGCTTCACCGGCATCGGAATGTCGGACTTGGCGATCTTGAGCTTGGCGCGCGGATTTTCCTGGCAGCGGTCGATCTCTTCCAAAGTGAGCTGACCGTTGGCGACGGGGTCCATGCCCTGGATGCCGGTCGCGACTTCGCCGTCGGCAATGCCCTGCACCTCGAGCGGATGCACGCCGCAGAAATCGGCGATCTGCTCGAAGGTGAGCGTCGTATTCTCGATGAGCCACATGGCCGTCGCCTTGGGCATGAGCGGCATCTTGCTGGCCATTTTCGTCCATCTCCTCGCGGTTCGTCCGGCGCCGGCCGGCCTCGTTTCCCTATGGCAGCGGCCATATGGGCGGGCCCGCCCGCCCGGGAAGGACGGGTCCGCAAGCGGGTCTCGGATTTTCAGGGAGAGGCCGGACTTGCGGGATCGGCAACGGATCCTCGGGGCCGGGAAATAGCACAGCCGGCCCCCGGGGGGCCAGCGCGGATTTCGCTCCACGAGGCTGTCAAACGGGCCCGCTTGCCGGTATCGTCGCTAATCCCGAATCGGGCAGATTATTGAGTAATACGTCCAATGAGTGTGTTGCGGCCGCCCTTCCTGCGAAGCCTCGCCTGGCGCGAACCGTCGATCGAACGGGTCGGCTATCCCTTCGATCTGCCCTGCCTCGCCGGCGACGATTTTGCGCTGACATTCGATTCCGCCATCACGGTATTCGCGGGCGAGAATGGGTCGGGCAAATCGACGTTGTTGGAAGCGATCGCCGATCATATCGGGCTGGGACGCGGTGGCGGCAGCAAGGATCATCGCGACGTGGCAGACGAGCCCGCCGGCGGCCTCGCGGCGATGCTGCGCTTCTCCTGGTTGCCGAAGATCGCCAACGGGTTCTTCTTCCGCGCCGAAACCTATTTCGAGCTGGTGCGCTATCTCGAGGAGACGGCGAAGGACTGGCCGCTGATGCGGTTCAACTATGGTCCGACGCCGCTCGACCAGCAGAGCCATGGCGAGGCGTTCCTCGCTCTGTTCGAGAACCGGCTCGGCAACGATCGCCGCGCGATCTATCTGTTCGACGAGCCGGAGGCCGCCTTGTCGCCGCAGCGTCTCGCACGGTTCGTGCGTCTGCTGCGCCGCGCCGAGCTGAGCGGCAATGTTCAGATTCTGATGGCAACCCACTCGCCGGTGCTGATGGGCTATCCTGGCGCGCAACTGCTCGATCTCAGCGGCGGTGAAATCCGACGCACGAGCCTTTTCGAAACCGATCATTTCCGGACGCTGCAGTCGTTCTTTGTCGATCCCGACGCCTACTACGAGAAGGTTTTCGCCGAAGAATAACGCCGGCCGCTCGATGCCAGACGAAAATGCATGCGTCGCCGGCCCGTCCACGCACGGCCGCAGCCCAGGTCGCCGCCCATCGTCAGACCGGCGCCCAGCTTACTGCTGCTATCCGAAACGGCTTCTTTGAGTAGTTGCGTAATCACGCTAGGTTCAAAATCGCGGATCGCAGTGATCCAGTGCAGACGCTGGAAGCGGGGGCGGGGACGATGGCGCCATGAGTATTCGCACGCGCCTTCTTATGCTGGTTGCGCCGGCAACGCTGGAACGCGCCTTCGAGCCGTTTTTCACCACCAAGGAAGTGGGCAAAGGCAGCGGGCTCGGGCTCAGCATGGTGTATGGATTCGTGAAGCAGTCGAACGGTCACGTTCGGATCTACTCCGAAGCGGGGCAGGGCAGTACGGTCAAACTCTATCGGCCACGCGCTGGGGTCGATACGGATGCCGGCGAAAGGCCGCCGAGCGCCGCGACGGTGGCAGGCGGGCGCGAGAAGATCCTGCTCGTCGAGGACGACGATCTGGTTCGCGACCATGTTGCCGGCCAGCTTTCCAGCCTCGGCTATCATGTGGTGACCGCGCGCGACGGATCGGAAGCGATCGAAGCGTTGAAGCAGGCCGACGATTTCGACCTGTTGTTTACCGATGTCGTCATGCCCGGCGGAATCAGCGGCCGCTAACTCGCCGATGCGGCGCATGCGCTGCGGCCGACGCTTCCGGTGCTGTTTACGTCGGGCCACACCGAGAACGCGATCATTCATCACGGTCGCCTCGACCGCGGCGTGCATTTGCTTCAGAAACCCTATCGCCGGCAGGATCTGGCGGCGAAGGTGCGCATCGCTCTGGCCAGCAAGGAAGACGACGACGCGCAATGATCGACGCGCATCGCAACGATGCGCCCATTTGCCGGGCTCGATGACGGGCGCGCGGCCCTGCATGCGCGCCGCTAGCGCACAGTCAGCACGATCTTGCCGATATGTTTGTTGGTTTCCATGAGGCGGTGCGCCTCGGCCGCCTGGGCCAGCGGAAACGTCTTGAAGATGACCGGCCTTACCTTGCCCGCCTCGAGCAGCGGCCAGACCCGCGTGCGCAAGGCCGTGGCGATCGCGCCCTTTTCGGCGGGCGAACGCGGCCTGAGGGTCGAGCCGGTCACGAACTGGCGCTTCAGCATCATCGGCAACAGGTCGAGCTCGACCTTGCTGCCTTTGAGGAAGGCGATCTGCACCAGTCGGCCTTCGAGCGCGAGGCTCTTCAAGTTGCGCGCGACATAGTCGCCGCCGACCATGTCGAGGATCACGTCGGCACCGCGCCCGTCGGTCGCGTCCTTCACCACCTCGACGAAATCCTCTTTGCGATAGTCGATCGCGATCTCGGCGCCGAGATCGCGGCAGGCCTTGCATTTATCCGGCCCGCTGGCGGTCGCGAACACGCGCGCGCCAAAGACATGCGCGAGCTGGATCGCGGTCGTGCCGATGCCGCTGGTGCCGCCATGCACGAGGAACGTCTCTTCGGGCGCGAGCGCGCCGCGCTCGAACACGTTGGTCCAGACGGTGAAAAACGTTTCCGGAATGGCGGCCGCCTCGACCATGCCCATGCCCTTCGGCACCCTCAGGCATTGCAAAGCAGGCACCGCCGCATATTCGGCATAGCCGCCGCCCGCGAGCAGCGCGCAGACCGCATCGCCCAGGGCGAAATTCGTCACGCCCTCGCCGAGTGCCACGACACGGCCCGCAACCTCGAGCCCGGGAATGTCGCTCGCACCCTTGGGCGGCGGATAGCCGCCCTGGCGCTGCAAGATGTCGGGCCGGTTGACGCCGGCGGCTGCCACGTCGATCAGGAGCTCGCCCTTGGCCGGCTGAGGCACCGGCCGCTCGCCGGGCACGAGCGCCTCGGGCCCGCCGGGCGTGCGGATTTCGATCGCGGTCATGGTCTTGGGCAGATCGGCCATTAGGCGGCTCCTGAAAATCGAATGCGGACGGGCAGGACTCGGGGTCGCCAGTCTACTCCAGATGACCCTCGAAGGACGTTATCGGCGGTCGTGCCGATGGGTCGATGATTACATCGAGCACCGTAACATCGTCCGCCGCGAACGCTTCCTTGAGCCGGCCCGCGATTTCGTCCGGCCGTTCGATGCGATGGCCGCGGCAGCCGCAGGCTCTGGCGATCATCGCATGGTCGACCGGGCCGAGTTCGACCGCTTCGGAATGGTTGCCGAAGAGAATGTCCTCGGCGTCCTTCTGGTATCCGAGGATCTGGTTGTTGAGCACGGCGACCACCAGCGACAACCCGTGCCGCCGCGCGGTTTCGAGTTCCGACCAGACATGCGCGAAACCGCCATCGCCGACCAGGCAGAAGACCGGGGCCCTGGGCTGCGCGATCCGGGCGCCGATCGCCATCGGCAATCCCCAGCCGAGCCCGGCGAGGCCGCGCGGGGTGAGGAATCGCATGCCCGGACGACGCGATGTGAGATAGTTGGACGTCCAGATCGACGCATAGCTGGCATCGGAGACGACGATATGCTCGGGCGTCAGCAAACGTTCGAGCTCCGCCATCAGCCGCTCGGGCCGTATCGGCGCATTGTTCGATGCCTTGATCGCAGCGGTCTCGGCACGATGGGCCGATTTCGCGTCGGCGATGCGCGATTCCAGTTTCGGCCGGGACGCTTCGCGGCTCCGCGTGTCTTTCGTCGCGAGCACGTCGATCAGCGCCTGGAGCGTCGATTTCGCGTCGCCGACGAGACGATGCGCTTCGTAGTTTCGCCCGATCTCCAGCCCGTCGATATCGATGTGAATGTATCGGGCCCGCGGCGGCAGCAACTTCCAGGAATCCGTGCCGTTCTGGTTGGTCCTGTTGCCAACCAGCAGCACGACGTCGGCTTCGTCGATCAGCGGGCGCTGATGGCGCGTCATGCCGCGGCTGCCCATGAAATAGCCGAGCACCCCGATGCTGAGCGGGTGATTTTCGTCGACCGTGCCCTTGCCCATCGTGGTGGTCGCAACCGGCAAATGAAAACGCTGCTGCAGCGTCGCGAGTTCGGCTGAAGCATCGGACCCGTGCACGCCGCCGCCGGCATAGATGAGCGGGCATCGCGCGCGCGCCAGAAGATCCGCCGCCTGGTCGACCGAAGCGGGATTCGCTGCCGGCCGGTCCAGCGGGTAGCGACCGAGCGACACTTGCCGGCGCATCGGTGCCGAACATGATTCGGAGAGAAGATCGTAGGGAACGAGCAGGACGGCGGGGCCGGGCCGGCCGCTGGTCGCGGCGGTGAACGCCATATCGACATAGTCGTCGATCCTGTCGCAGGCATCGATCCGCCGCAGCCACTTCGCCACGCCGCCGAACAAGGCGAAGTGATCCAGTTCCTGAAATGCATTGCGGTCTCGCGCGCGCCGATCGACATCCTGCACGATGGCAATCACCGGAATCGAAGCAGCCTTGGCTTCGGCAAGGCCCGGCACCAGCAATGTCGCCGCGGGTCCGTTCTGGGCCGCCACCACGCCGACGCGATGCGAAATGCGCGCATAGGCATCGGCCATCATGGCGCCAGCATTTTCGGTCCGATATCCGATCTGCCGAATGCCGTGATCGGGTGCGGCAAGAAACAGGGCGGTTGGAATGCTCTGTCCGAAGATGCACTCGACGCCGTGGCGTTTCAGGGCGGCGGCGATGATGTCGCCGCCGTTCATGTTCGCAGCCGCGATGGCGTGATCGTTCATTGCGTTCCTATAGGACGATGAGCGCGCTTGCCGGAGCGCCGTGCGGTTCGGCACGACGCTCCGGTCACAAGACGCGTTTTACTGGCCGGCCTTAACCGCCTCGAACATCTCGACATACTTCTGCCGAAGCGCGGGGTCCATTTCCTGCAGGAACACACCTTTGGAGAGAACTTCGTCGGTCGAGGGAATGCCGATCTCGTCGAGCCGCTCCTGGCTCACCATAGTGAAAGCCTTCGCATTCGAATGCGCGTAGCCGTAATTCTCGATCATCCACTGGCCCGTCTCCGGCGCCAGCCACGCATCGATATAGTCGTAGGCGTTCTGCTCTTTACCGGGACCGTCCTTCAGCATGATGAAGCCGTCGATCCAGCCGAGCACGCCTTCCTTCGGCGTCATGTATTTCACGGGGATGCCCTGGCTCTTTAGCGTGCTGGCCGATGCGGCCCAGGTGTAGGCGGCGACGACTTCGCCGCTCGCGATCGCCTGTTCGATTTCAGTCGGATCGGTCCAGTAGAAGCGGTTGAGCGCGCGGTGCTTGCGCAGCAGATCGGCCACCTGTGCCAGTTCGTCGTCGCTCATGTTGAAGGGATCGGGAATGCCGAGCGTCATGGCAGCGGGGATCACTGTGCCGTCCATCTCGCCGGCGACCGAGAGCCTTCCTTTATAGCGCTCGTCGAACAACAGGCCCCAGGATTCTTCCTCGATCTCCACCAGATCGGAGCGATAGAGGACCGAGTTGTAGCCCCAGCCGCACGGCACCAGCCATTGATTGCCGTCGGTCGACATGCCGCGCAGGTTCGCGAGCTGCGGCATCACATCGGGCCAGTTGCTCAGGCGGGATGTGTCGATCGGCTTCAGCAGGCCACCGTCGCGATAGCGCGCGATCGCGTAGCTGGTCGGATGCACGAGATCGACCTGATAACCGCCGGAGACTTTGAGATAGGCTTCCTCGTCGTCGCCGAACAAGGCGATGGTCGGTGAGGCGCCGTATTTTTTGATGTAGTCCTGATGCAACTCTGGCACGTCATATCCGGCCCAGTCGAACACCAGAAGATCGTCGGCG
>JBBDWW010000028.1:0-9284 GCA_040902645.1 Dongiaceae bacterium
CGACATTGGCGCGAACGCCCTTCGGCGCGAGGTGATCGGCCAGGGTTTTCGTGTAGTAGAGCAGGGCGGCTTTCATGGTGCCGTAGGCGACTTCCTCGTAGCCGTAATCTTCGACGCCGGAGATCGAGGCGATCGCCACGATGGCGCCGGCACCCGATCGCTCGAGATGGGGGAGCGCCGCCTCGACGGCCGTCACGGTGTGCAAAAGGTCGACATCGAGCGCGCGGCGAAAATCCTCGGGCCTGTGACCGGTCACCAGCGCACTGGCATTGGCAATCAGGATGTCGATCCCGCCGAGTGCCGCACCGGCATCCGCGACCCAGCTTTTCATCGCGGCGGAATCGGCCACATCGAACGCATGCCCGATCACCCGTCCCCCTCGCGCCTCGAGATCGCGAACGGTGCGATCGACCTGACCCGCGTTGCGCGCGCAGATCGCGACGGCGCAGCCCTCAGCGACGAGCGCTTCGGCGATGGCGCGGCCGATGCCCCGGCTGCCGCCGGTGACGAGCGCCCTGCGCCCCTTGAGGCCGAGGTCCATCGGGATCTCCTTCTTGTTGCAGAGGCGCGAATGGTAGCGGCCGCCGATGCTACCGATTTTCCGCTGCCCCGGCCGGCGTCGCACGAGGGACCCCTCGTTTTTTTGCCCAACGCTTTCGCCGGCAAAGCCAGTCTTCGGGGTGATCGCGAATCCATGCTTCCAGATGCTGGTTCATGCGTTCGGTTATCGCATGCACGGGATCGGGCTTGCCGACGAAATCCTCGGGCCGGATCGGCTCGTGGAAAACCATCTCGAAACGCGTACCGCCGACCCGACGGCATTCGACCGGAACGATCAATGCATTGAACTTAATGGCAAGCCGGGCCGGCGCCGGGGTCGTCGGTGCCGGTATACCGAAAAACGGCACATCGATGCCATCGTCGTCACGTTGATCGATGATGATACCGACGCATTCCCCCTGCATCAGGGATTTGAGCAGCACGCGCGCGGCATCGCCGCGGGGGGTCAGTCGGCATTTCATCGCCGCGCGATATCGGCTGAGGCGGCGGTTGAGTGCTGCCCCGCGGCGTGGCGCATATACGACGGTCAGCGGCGCGCCCCGCCGCGCGCCCGTACCCGCCGTCACTTCCCAGTTCGCCATATGGCCCGATACGAAGATCGCAGGGCGGTGCCCCCGGGTTGCGAACTCGTAAATGTCCCAGCCTTTGATCGTTACCCAGGCCTCGTGCGGGTCGGTCAGCCGGCCGAGATGCGGATACTCGGCGAAGGTCCGCCCCACGTTCCACAGCATGCGCCGGACCAAGCGGTCGCGGTCCGGTTTGGTCAACTCTGGAAAGATGACCTGCGTATTGGTCCGGACATGCCGGGTGAACGGCAAATGGTAGATAAGATGCGCCGCGACGAACCCGCCGACGGCAGAGGCCCATCGCATCGGCATCAGTTCGAACAGAGTCCAAAGCGACAACGCGAAGGTCGTATGGGCGCGCGAAATCACCCTCTGTTTGCGCGATTTGTCGGGTTTGCTGTTGTGAACTGCGTCCACTGCCATGAAAACCTGTCTTCGAAATCCTGGTGTGGTACCGCAAGGGGGGCCGTCCTCGCCCACATGTCCGGACTGTCCGGTATCGCAACGGCGACTGGCCGCTGCAACAAAGAACCCGTTGCCGGTCCTCGGCCAATATCGGGCACGATTCTGGCAGCGGGTTTTGACACAGCCGGATATTAGGGACGCGGCCGCTCGCGAGCCAACCGATTATTCCGCGCGGTTTTTCACCGATTGGTGTGCCGGCCGGACCGCTGCCTGGCGCCGCTCGACATGCCCTGCGAACCGGCCCTCGGGGCGGCCCCGGACATCGGCAGTTCATTCGACACGGCGCCCATCCGCTGCATGAGCATAACTTCGGCGCGGGGGTCGTCACGGAAAAGCCAAGGGCGGTCATATTTCGAATAAATTCAATAAATTATACTTCGAATAGAAAGTAAAAGATGAATTTTTGCTAATGGCGCTGGGGCTGCACAGGAGGGGCAGCCAGGAGACGAACCCTATCCCCCTTTGACGCGAAGGCTGGGATCTCCCACACCGCGCCTTGCGGCGGCCGCGCGTGGTTCGAACTTTGGCTCGGTAGCGTGGGCATGGTCGGCGAGGGACTAAAGCCGGCCGCGGCGCTATCTGTGCATAACAAGGCGGAAAATTCGAAAAATGCCGAGAGCCTGAGCAAGACCTAAGGAGCCCACTACCGGGCATCGATCGATCAAGGAGACGCCACCGATGCGTAAGACCGCCTGACCGCTCGCCATAGCGCCAGAATACGGCGCCATGGGATAATCCGAGCATGGCAAACCGATTCGCATCATGAGCGAAGCAAACCCCACTCATCCGGACGCCGGCACGTTCGGCGCGCTGAGCCGCCGCCAGGTACTGGCAACGCTGGCGGGGACGGCTTTGTTGCCGCTTGCCCCTTATCTGGCGCAGGCCGATGTGGCCGCGTTCCAGGCCTGGCTCACCGAGTTCAAGGCCGAGGCCGTCGCCAACGGCATCACGCCGGCGACGCTCGATGCTTCGCTGTTCAACGTGTTCGGACCGATTGCAAAAGTCATCGAACTGGACCGGACCCAGCCGGAGAGTCGGCTCACGCTCGACGAATATCTCGCGAAGGTGATTTCAACCGACCGCATCGCGCGCGGTCAGGCGAATCTCGCGGCGAACCGCGAAACGCTGGATGCAATCGGTGCGCAATTCGGCGTGCAGCCGCGCTTCATCGTCGCGCTCTGGGGCATCGAGACCGATTATGGTCGTGTGACCGGGAATTACTCGGTCATCGGCTCGCTGGCGACGCTCGCCTATGAGGGCCGGCGTGCCGAATTCTTCCGCGAAGAACTGCTGCATGCGCTGCATATCGTGCAGGAAGGCCATATCGACGCGTACAACATGATCGGATCCTGGGCGGGCGCGATGGGTCAGACCCAGTTCAAGCCGTCGAGCTTCCGGGCCTATGCGGTCGACTACAATGGCGACGGAAGGCGTGACATCTGGGGAACGCTGCCCGATGTGTTCGCCTCGATCGCGAGCTATCTGAGCAGCTTCGATTGGCGTGCCGACCAGACCTGGGGCCGCGAAGTGCTGGTACCCGCCGGCATGGATCCTAATCTCGCCACGCTCGACATCGAAAAGACGCTGCCGGAATGGCAGGCGCTCGGTGTGCGCCAACTCGGCGGCGCGCCATTGCCGGATCGGCCGTTGATGGCCTCGCTGCTCTATCCCGGCGACGGGCCGCGCTCGTTTCTTCTCTATCCGAACTTCAAGACGATCCTGAAATGGAACTATTCGTCCTATTTCGGGTGCGCGGTGGGTTACCTTGCCGATGGGATCGAGGCGGGATAACCTACTAGACCTTGTAGGTCAGTGGAAAAGTAACCGGGTATCATGGGGCGTCTGGCACGACTTACATGCGTGTTTGCCGGGCTGGCGCTCGCCGGCTGTGCCGAGACCACGTTCGTTGTCGACCAGAGCAAGGTCGTTACCGACGATGCCGGAACCGGCGGGCCGACCGTCTATAAGATCGGCCAGCCCTATCAGATCGGCGGCGTCTGGTATTACCCGAAGGTCGATTACGGCTATGACCAGAGCGGTATCGCATCCTGGTACGGGCCGGGCTTTGACGGCAAGGCGACCGCCACCGGCGAAACCTACGACGAAAATGCGTTGACGGCCGCGCATCAGACGCTGCCGATGCCGACTTTGGTCAGGGTCACCAATCTCGAGAATGGCCGAGCGATCGAGCTGCGGATCAACGATCGCGGGCCATTCGCCAATGGTCGGATCATCGACGTGTCGCGCCGCGCTGCCCAACTGCTCGGTTTCGAAAATGCCGGCACGGCGCGGGTTCGCATCCAGGTGCTCGAAGATGAAAGCCGGCAGATGGCCGCGCGCTTGTCCGGCGCGCCCGGATCCGACGACGTGCAGCAGCCGGCGCCGGAAGCCGCACCCTCGGTCGCGGTCGTCGCGGAGCCGCTGCCCGACAGCAGCGGTTCGGCCGCCGCGGCGCCGGTGCCCACATCGCCCACGCCGGCGGTGACAACGACCGCCGCCACGCCGCTGCCCGAGCCGAGCGGTCAGGTCTTCCAGCAGCCGGTCCGGGCGACGGCGATTTACATCCAGGCCGGCGCCTTCGTCGACGTGCAGAATGCCGAGCGGCTGAGGGTGCAGCTCTCCAGCCTCTCGACCACGAGCCTCTTCCCGGTGCGGGTCGGCGAGCAGCAATTTTACCGCGTACGCATGGGCCCGATCGCCTCGGTCGAACAGGCCGATGCGTTGCTCGCCCGGGTCATTGCCCAGGGCCATGGCGAGGCGCGCATCGTCGTCGACTGATCGCATCGGCCGCCGGAATCGGGCGGTTACGATTGCCGTCACGATTTTCGCCATATTCGGCCTGGCAGCGGATAAAATATGCCGGTACGCGATACCGCCACGGATTCGCCGCGGAGATCGGGCCAGATGCCGCGCTACACTGCCACGATACACTGATCGAGTTCGAGAAGGATTGTCATGACCGACTGTCATCCGCTTCTGCGTCGCCGCCCCATTTTGCGGCCCGGCCTTCTGGCCGCTGCGCTGTTTCTCGCTGCCCTTGTCGGCGCCGGGCCGGTTGCCGCCCAATCGGCGATCGACATCGCGGCGGCGGAGGTAATCGTCGTCGATTTCGATACCGGTGCTGTGCTGTACGAGAAGAACGCGGATCTGCTGGTGCACCCGGCTTCGATGAGCAAGCTGATGACGCTCTACATGCTGTTCGATGCACTCAAGAACGGCCAGCTTTCGCTCGACGATTCGTTTCCGGTCTCCGAAGCCGCCTGGGCGCTCGATGAAGGCTCAACCATGTTCGTCGGCATCGGTGAGCGACTGAAGGTCGAGGATCTGATCCGCGGTATCGTGGTGCAGTCCGGCAACGATGCCTGTTTCGTCGTTGCGGAAGGGCTCGCCGGCAGCGAAGCGGCTTTCGTCGAGCAGATGAACAAAAAAGCGATGGAGATCGGCCTCAGCAACAGCCATTTCATGAACTCGCACGGGCTCGAGCATCCCGAGCATCAGATGACGGTGCGCGATATCGCGACCCTGTCGACGTGGCTGATCCGCGATTTTCCCGAGTATTATCATTACTTCGCCGAACTGACTTTCGTGCATAACGGAATCGAACAGGGCAATCGCAACCCGCTGCTCTATCGCAATATCGGCGTCGACGGGCTCAAGACCGGCCATCTCACGGTCTCCGGCTACGGTCTCGCGGCGTCTGCCCTGCGCAACGGGCGGCGCGTTGTGGTCGTGGCGCACGGCATGGAAAGCATGCAGGTGCGCGCCGACGAAGCGGCGAAGCTGATCGAATGGGCCTATCGCGAGTTCGACAACTACAAGCTGGCGAGCGCTGGCGATGTACTCGAGAACGCGCCGGTTTGGCTCGGCGAGGCCCGAACCGTGCCGATGGTATTGGGCGAAGATCTCGTCGTCACCTTGCCGCGCGGCAAGCGCGAGACGCTTGAAGCCCATGCGGTGCTGGCCAATGCGGTGCCGGCGCCCATCACTGCGGGCCAGCCGATCGGCACGCTGATCGTGACGATGCCGGGCATGGCGCCGCTGGAGCGACCGCTGCTCGCCGGCGCTGACGTGGCCGAGCTCGGCATGATGGGCCGCGTCATGGCGGCGATCCGGTCGCTGCTGTTCGGTGACGAAACCGAACCGGTTGGCGCGTAGAAGAGCGGGGCAGAATTGGCGCGCGGCCAGTTCATCACGTTCGAAGGCGGCGAGGGCGCGGGAAAATCGACCCAGGCGCTACGCCTTGGAGCTTGGCTGAACGCGCGGAACATCGATGTGCTGCTGACCCGTGAACCGGGCGGATCGCCGGGCGCCGAGGCGGTACGCCAGCTTCTCGTCACCGGCGACGCCGGGCGCTGGAATCCCTTGACCGAGACGCTGCTGCATTTCGCCGCCCGCCACGATCATGTTCTGCGCAGTATTGAGCCGGCCCTGGCGGCGGGACGATGGGTCGCGTGTGATCGGTTTGTCGATTCGACCATCGCTTATCAGGGCTACGGGCTCGGCGTCGATCGCGCCTTCATCGCGATGCTGGAAAAATCGGTGCTCGGCGACTTGCGCCCCGATCTGACGTTGATCCTCGATCTGCCGGTTGAGACCGGCCTCGCGCGCGCGGCGTTCCGGCGCGGCGGCGAAGATCGCTACGAGACCATGGATGCGGATTTTCACGCACGGTTGCGCCACGGCTTCCACGAAATCGCGGCCCGCGACCCGGAGCGCTGTGTGCTGATCGACGCAGCCGAGGATGTCGACGCGGTGCATCGGCGGGTTGTCGCCGCCGTCGAGACGCGGCTGATCGCTGCGGCCGCTCGGTGAGGGCAGCACAATGAGCGGCGCCGCCACGTCGCTGCTGATCGAGGGCGAACCGCTCGCGCCGCGTCTCAATTCAAATCTGCTCGGCCAGGACGAAGCCGAAACGCTGCTGCGCGAGGCATGGGACAGCGGCCGCCTGCCGCATGCCTGGCTGATGACCGGGCCGCGCGGCGTTGGCAAGGCGACACTGGCGTTCCGCTTTGCACGATTTGTATTGGCAAACGGACGCGATGCCGGCGGCACGCCGGTCGCATCAGGCCTCGCGCTCGCCGAGAGCCATCCGATCTTCCGGCGTGTCGCCAGCGGCGGGCACAGCGATCTCTTGGTAATCGAGCGCGGCATCGATCCGAAGCGCAAGAAACTGCGCAGCGAGATCGTCGTCGACGATGTGCGCGAGGCGGCACGGTTCCTGCATCTGACGCCGGCCGAGGGCGAATGGCGCGTGGTCATCGTCGACACTGCCGACGAGATGAATCGCAACGCGGCGAACGCGCTGCTCAAAATCCTCGAAGAGCCGCCGCGGCAATCGCTTCTGCTGCTGGTCAGTCATGCGCCGGGACGTCTGTTGCCGACGATCCGTTCGCGCTGCCGCCGGCTGCGGCTGCCGCCGCTCGATACCGCGACGATCGACGCCGCCATCGCCGCGTCCGCACCGGATCTGCCGGACGAGGATCGTCAGCTATTGCCGCTGCTCGCCGAAGGCAGCCTCGGCCGAGCCCTCGAGCTCGCGGCGTCGGGTGGGCTCGATCAGCAGCGCGAGGTGATGGAACTTCTGCTTGGCCTGCCGGCGCTCGACACCGCGCGATTGCATGAACTCGCCGACCGGCTTGCTGGCGCCGGCAACGAAAACGCGTTTCGGGCCGCCGCTGAACTCGTGCTCTGGTGGCTCGCGCGCTTCATCCGGTTTGCGCAGACCGGGCGGGGCGAGCCCGAGATCGTCGCCGGCGAGGCGGCGCTGATGCACAGGCTCCGCGCGGGCGGCGGCCTTGATCGCTGGCTGGCCTTGTGGGACAAACTCGGCCGCCTGTTTGCCTTAGCCGCCGGGGCCGATCTCGACCGCAAGCAGGTCTGGATCGGCGCGTTTCTCGACATGAGCGGGATCCCGATGCCGTTGCCCTCGGGCCGTTCCGCCGCCCGATAGCTCGGTTGGTCCGGCCGGGTGCCGCTCATCGGGACGCGGCGGCAACGAAACCGGAAAGCGACCGCATGAGCGACCAGAAGCGCTATTACGTCACGACGCCGATCTACTATGTGAACGACGTGCCCCATATCGGGCACGCCTACACGACGCTTGCCTGCGACGTGCTCGCGCGGTTCATGCGGCTCGATGGCTACGACGTGCGGTTCTTGACCGGCACCGACGAACACGGCCAGAAGGTTGAGAAAGCTGCGGAGGCCGCCCGCATGGACCCGCAAGCCTTCACTGACAAGGTTTCGCAGAATTTCCGCGACCTTGCGAAGGCGCTCAACTTTTCGAACGATGACTTCATTCGAACCACAGAGAAACGGCATGAAAAAGCATGCCAGGATTTGTGGCGGCGGCTGGTCGAGCGCGATCAGATCTATCTCGGCAAATATGCCGGCTGGTATGCCGTCCGCGACGAAGCCTTCTATGGCGAGGACGAGCTGACGGTAACGCCGGATGGAAAGCGCATCGCGCCTTCGGGCGCCGAGGTCGAATGGGTCGAAGAGCCCAGCTATTTCTTCCGGCTCTCCGCCTGGCAGGACAAACTGCTCGCCTTCTACGAAAAGAATCCCGATTTCATTGCTCCCGACAGCCGGCGCAACGAGGTGATCAGCTTCGTGAAGAGCGGGCTGCGCGATCTCTCGGTCTCGCGCACCACGTTCAAATGGGGCGTGCCAGTGCCGGGCGACGAAGCGCACATCATGTATGTGTGGATCGACGCGCTTACCAACTACATCACCGCCATCGGCTATCCCGATACCGAGAATGCGATGTACCGGAAGTTCTGGCCGGCCGACCTGCACATGGTCGGCAAGGACATCCTGCGCTTTCACGCAATCTACTGGCCCGCCTTTCTGATGGGCGCCGGGCTCGAAACGCCGACGCGCGTGTTCGCGCATGGTTGGTGGACCGTCGAAGGACAAAAGATGTCCAAATCTCTGAACAACGCGCTCGACCCGCATGCGCTGGTTGCAAAATATGGGCTCGATCCGGTGCGCTATTTCCTGTTGCGCGAAGTGCCGTTCGGCAATGACGGCGATTTTTCACATACCGCGATGGTGAACCGACTAAACGGCGAATTAGCAAATGATCTCGGCAATCTGGCGCAACGCGTTCTTTCGATGCTGCAGCGTTATCTCGGCGGCACGATGCCGGCGCTGGCAGCCGATGCCGTGACTGCTTCCGACCGGAAGCTGCTCGATGCGGCGGGCGCTACGCTGCTCGATACCGTGCGCGGCCATATGCAGGCGCAGATGTTTCACAAGGCGCTCGATGCGATCTGGCAAATCGTGGGCGATGCGAACCGCTATGTCGACGAGCAGGCGCCCTGGGCGCTGAAGAAAACCGACGAGGCGCGGATGGCGATCGTGCTCGGCGTTCTGGTCAATGTGATCCGCCGCCTGGCATTGCTCGTGCAGCCGTTCGTGCCGCAATCGGCCGCGAAGCTGCTCGACCAGGTGATGGTGCCGGCAGATGCCCGCGACTTCACGCGGTTCGACGCGCCGGTCGAGGCGGGAACGCAGCTTCCCAAACCGGAGGGTGTGTTCCCGCGCTTTGTCGAGACCGAGGCAGCGGCCGAGTAGGGCGATGATCGTCGACAGCCATTGCCATCTCGATTACATGGCGCGCGACGGCATCCTGCCGGATGTGCTTGCGCGCGCTCGTGCTGCCGGCGTCGGCACCATGCTGACGATCGG
>JBBDWW010000029.1:0-9269 GCA_040902645.1 Dongiaceae bacterium
CGGCCTCCGACTTGCCCATGATCATCGCCTCGATCAGCTTGGTCAGCGCCACCGTGACCATGGCGCCGGCCTCGCGGAACATGTCGAGTTCACGCGGGCTTTTGATCAGCCGAATGTCGCGGACGAGATCGTCTTCATAGACATACTCGATGCCGGGCGTCGCCTTCCTGAGCTGTTCGGCATATTTGACCGGCAGGATGTCGCTGCCGACAAAGGCAACCTTGCCCCTGATCTTGCGCTTGTTCAGCGCGTCGGCGATTCCCTGAATCGGATCGAGATGCGAGTGGTAATTGTCGACCGGCAGCCGATCCATCTGCGGATCGGCCTCGTCGGTATGCAGTTCCGGCGATTTGCCCGGCTCCATGATTGCCGCGCAGAACGAGCGCGCGTTCCAGACATGCGAATCGGGTTCCTGGCCGGAATGAGTCGAGAAAAAATTGGTGAGATAGGCCGTCTCCATCGAGCGCTCGTACGTGCCGGCGGTCTTTCCCCAGACCAGCGCGGTCTCGTAACCCTTCGCACGCATCGCGTCGTGGAGCTTTTTCCACCGCGCCTCGTACTCCTCCTGGGGGAAATACATTGTCGTCTTGGCCATTGCGCCCGGTCTCCCTCGCTTGCTCTATTGCCCGACGCCGATGAGCCGATCGACGCCGCGCAATCTTGTATATGATATATCACATACCGGCAACGGGGCAAGAATGCGGCCGCACACCACAGCGAGCGGCGTTGCGCAGGTCAAAAAATTAATGAAAGAGATCGGGAGTGACCGCGGTCGCGTTCGCGCATGTAGGCGACGCTGTCGTTCGAGCGGTGTTGGCGTTTACCAGCAGAGATGGCGCGCGCGGGACCGGTGAATGAACGTTTCCGGTCCACGCGCGCCGATCTGAGACTAGATCGAGTCCTTGAGGTCCTTCGCCGGGCGGAATGCGACCTTCTTGCTCGCCTTGATCTTGATCGCTTCGCCGGTGGCCGGATTGCGGCCCATGCGGGCGGGGCGCTTGCGAACCTGGAATATCCCGAGACCGGTCAGGCGCAGCTTCTCGCCCTTCTTCAGGTGCTTTCCGATGCGGGCGATGAAGTCGTCCAGAATCGCCTGGGCGTCCTTCTTCGACAGCTCGTGCGCCTCAGCGATCTCTGCTGCGATTTGCTTCAGGGAAACGGTCGGGACCTTCGCCGGTTTGGCAGCCGGTTTTTCGGCCATGTTGGATTCTCCATGGAATGTTACGGTTACGACAGAATCACAGCGCTCCCCGGAACACAAGAAAACAACGGACCGGGAATCGCGTTTTCCGGTGGCATCGACCGTCTCGACGACCCCGGGCCGTCGCGCGACGGGCCATTGGCCGGACGATACCAACAGGAACTCTCCGGCGGTGGAAGGCGCTGCGGAATCGAGCCGCTCCCGGCTCCGACCGCTCGGCGAATCACTTAGCGTGCCGATCGATCGCCCCCATCCGACCTTCGGCAGCGATACTAGGCCTTGGCCCGCGGATCAAGCATTTGCAGCGGATTTAGCTGGAAATCATGCGCTGTTCACACCCGCAGCGGCGGCCGGGTCACACTCGCAGCCGGTGCATGCGCCGCCAGACGATCAGGAGCCCGGCAGCAATACCGGCAAGCGGTAGAACGAGATCGGCCGGAATTCCGAGAAACCACGCGAGCGCCAAAGCACTGATCGACCACAAGATCGGGATGACCAACAGATACAGGCCCGCGCGCTCGGCGAGCAGCAACAAACCGAAGGTGAAGACCATGGTCGGGGCCGGTGCGAGCCCGACGACTCGGACGGCCAGCCAATCCTGGCCGTCGAGCAGCGCGATCAGCGGCTCGTACAACAGCGCCGCACAGACCAGCGCGAGGGCGGCCCAGCCCGACCAATCGCGCCGAAACGCGAACGACAGGCGGCCGCGAATCGTGCCCTCCCAGACCAGAAGGAGACCCTGGGCGATCAGGGCCAGCGCAAAAAGCGGCGCCACAAAGTCGATCTCCGACAGATAGAGCAGGTAATAGAGGATGCCGCTCGACAACCATGACGCCGACAGGATTGCACCGACAATGCGCCCGCTGCCGGTGCGTGGGCGGAGCACGAAAGCGAGCGCAGCCAGGGCCAGCAGCAGCGCAAGGATCTGCCCCGGCCAGAGGGCCAGATTATATTCCTCGAGAAAGGCGAAAAGGGCATCTGCAGCGTATGGAAACATCGCGATTCGCGCGCCTCGCTACAGGGTCTCGACGTAGCGGATCATCTGCTTGCGCATCGCCGCATCGGGCAGGCGCCCTTCGAGTGCACCCATATTCTCATGCATATGGTCGACCCGCGTCGTCGCCGGAATCGCACAGGTGACGGCAGGATGCGAGATGATGAACTTCAACAGGAACTGCGCCCAGTTGGTGCACTCGATCTCGCCGGCCCATGACGGCAAGGGATGCTGGGCAAATTGCTCGATCAGCGCCTTTCGCCGGAACGGCCGGTTTGCGATCACCGCGAGGCCCCGGTCGGCGGCGAGCGGCAGCAACCGGTCTTCCGCTTCGCGATCGAGGATATTGTAAGTGAACTGCACGAAATCGAGATCCGGTTGGAGCATGACGTCCTCGAACTCATCGTGACGGCGACCATGCGACGTGGTGATGCCGATATATCGGACCCGGCCGGCCGCCTTGTCGGCGCGCAGCGTTTCGATATGCCCGTCCCAGTTCAACAGATTGTGGATCTGCATCAGATCGAACCGCTCGATTCCCCAGAGCGCGCGCGATTCTTCCATCTGGCCGGGGCCCGACGATTGCAGCAGGGTCCAGACCTTGCTTGCCGCGAACAGCGACTGTGTGTCCGGAATGGTCTTCAGGCCGTATCCGATGACGGCCTCCGACGAACCGTACATCGGCGACGAATCGACCATGCCGCCGCCCCGATCGAAGAAGGCCTGCAGCACCGCGGTGCGCTCGGTGCGCAACGCTGCATCCTCGCCGACGTTGAAAGTGATCCACGAACCCATGCCGATGGCGAGAATGTGTTCGCCGGTCGAGGGGATCGCTTTGATCAGGCGCGGCGTATCAGCATCCACACGCCCGAAGCCGAACGCTGCAGCGGCGCCGATAGCAGCCACCGAGCCCAGCAGCGTGCGACGGCTGAGCGCTGGCACGCCGCGCTTCGTGGCGACGTGCCCCTGCGGGGGCGAGATCCCTGGATCCATGCGTTTCAAGTTGGGCCTGGATAGCGGCGACGCAAGCGCCGCACCGGTTGCCGGCGATGCTGATAAAAGGCCGATGTGGCGCGATGCGCCTTCGGAAAATTGCCCCAACATCGACGACGATGGCCGCGGGGCTTACTGGCCCGACCTCGCGGTCGATGCGATGATGCGATACTGTCCCGCTCGCCGCCCCGGTCGATCGGGAATGCCGGGCTCGCGCACAGGCAGGGTTTGAGTAAACTCGATGCCAAACATGAACTATAGGGTTGCTGTCGACCGGGACAGGGGGCGTGATCCGACATGCGGTTCGAGAAGATTCTGGTGACCGGCGGAAGCGGCATGCTCGGTCGTTTTGTCGTGGACGAGCTGGCTCGTCATGCGCAGGTATCTGTCCTCGATTTGGCGCCGCCACACCGTCCGGTTCCTTACATCGCGGGCAGCATTCTCGATCGTGAAGCAGTCGCGCGTGCCCTCTCCGGTCAGGATGCCGTCATCCATCTCGCCGCACTCGATGAGGCCGTCGCCGCACCGGAGCACCGTTTTTTCGAGACCAATGTGCAGGGACTGTGGAACGTACTCGATCTTGCAGAGGCCGCCGGCGTGAAGCGCGCCGTGGTCTGCTCCAGCATCTCCGCCGTCGCACTGGGCCGGCACAATCCGCCGCGTTATCTGCCGGTCGATATCGACCATCCCGGTGCGCCGTCCCATGCGTATGGCCTCAGCAAGCAGGTCGGCGAACTCATTGCCAAGGCGTTCGCGGCGCGCGGCCGCATGACGGTCTGCGCGTTGCGCCCAACCTGGGTGATGCAGGCCGAGTTTGCTTACGATGCCGCGCTCAAGACCATTGCGCTCGATGGCGGAACGCCGCCGCCAAAGGCGACGCATCCCACATGGCGAGCGACCGAAGAAGAAATTCTCGGCTCGCGGGCCTTCGTGAGTCCCGCCGATGCTGCGCGCTGTTTTCGCGCGGCGCTTGAGGCCGATACCGGTCCCTATGACGTCTTCTTTGTGTCGGCGGCCGACAGCTTTACCGCGCTGCCGACCCGCGAACTGGTACGCCGCGAATTCGGCGTCGAACCCGAGATCCGCGATCCAGCGCTGTACGACACAGATCCGCGCGCGTCGGTATACGATATCGGACGCACGCGAAAGGTACTCGGCTGGGAGCCGCAGGACCGCTGGTGCGATCTGCTGGTCCGCGTGCTGGCCATGACCGATCCGCGCATGGCCTGACGCAAAAAGAAGGGCCGGGACCTTCGATGATCCCGGCCCGAAGCGCTTGTAAATAGTAACGCGCTTAGTCGTTGCCGGACCCGACACCGCCCAGCCCGCCAAGGCCGCCGCCGGCCCCGCCAAGTGCACCACCCAGCGCGCCGCCGACATCGGACACAGCGTCACCAACGTTCGATACGGCACCGCCGAGCGGACCACCAATACCCGTGCCGGCATCAGACACACCTTCGCCGACGCTGGAGACTGCACCGCCAAGACCCTGGTCGGTAGACGCCGTCGTTCCGCCCAGCGTGCCGCCGCCGTCCGTTGCTCCGGCCGCACCGCTGCCGATTCCAGCCGACGCACCTGCGCTGCTGGTGCCGCCAGCCGAATTGTTGCTGTCGGCATCCTTACCGAACACATCGATTTCCGTATCGTCGACGTCGATTTCGGCGATCGGTGCGTTGGTCACGGCTTCTTCGTCCACGCTCGCATCGAAGGCGTCATCCGGCAGGCCTGCGATGGAGAGGGCGCTGATTCCGAGCGGACCATCTTCTTCCGCTTCGGAGTCGGACAGCACCGCCGCACCGACGAGGCCGCCTTCACCGCTTTCCGATTCCGAAAGTGCCGAGGCGCCGACGAGGCCGCCTTGGCCACTTTCCGGACCCGACGCGACCGAGGCACCAACGAGGCCGCCTTGGCCACTTTCCGGACCTGACGCGACCGAGGCACCAACGAGGCCGCCCTGGCCGCTTTCCGGACCTGATGCAACCGAGGCACCGACCAGACCGCCAGTCCCGCTTTCGGATTCCGACAAGGCCGACGCACCGATGAGACCGCCTTCACCGCTTTCGGGGCCAGAGAGCGCAGACGCACCGACCAGACCGCCCTGACCGCTCATTCCACCGGACAACGCGGAGACGCCGACCAGCGAACCGGAACCGCTACCTTCGCCGGCGTCGATCCCGACACCGACCAGGCTGCCGCCATCGTCGGTCGTATCATCGCCGTCGGGATCACCGTCCCCGTCGCCATCACCATCGCCGTCACCATCATTGCCGGGATCTTCGCCGCCGGGATCCGTGCCGTTATCGTCATCGCCGCCCGGTTCAGTCGCGGTCGCCAACGTACCGTCAAGCGTGGCGGCCGCCGATCCGAGCAGCATATCGCTACAGGTTTCTTCCGTCGCGCACACCGCGACACGATCGGCTTCCGCGGCGGCAGCAGCCGGTTCGACTTCCCGTGCCGCAATAAGATCCGTGCCGTCCGACCCGGTGATCTGTGTTATCGCGTCATAGAACAGAACGCGACAATCCTCGCTTCCCGGCAACGCATCGGCGGCCGGTAACTGAACGACCCAGCAATCGTAGTTGACCTGTGCAATTGCGGCCATGCGCGGATCGCGAGCCGCGGCACCCTCCGTGAGCGCTGTTACCAACGAAGCCCGCGCCGTTTCCGCCTCTTCCCGAAGCTCCTTGGACAAGCTGCTCGCCTGACCAACCGCAATAGGTCGCACAACGCTGCCCTCGAGCGCTTCGTCCGCGCGCTGGCGGAAATAGGATTCCCGAGCGGTATCTTGCAGTTTTGTTCCGGCAAACCATGCCACTTCCGAATAACCCTGCGCGAGGTACGTCTCGAATGTCGGCGACGTGGCGCCGGCATCTCTCGAAATTCCGCAGGTGGTGAACGCAACAAGTCCGAACAAGGCGGTCGACAACGTCAGCGCCCGACGAAATTCGGACATGCCGTTCGATATCGCGCGTGAGCGCGATCGAGTCGTGATCCGTGTATTCATCGCAAGCCTCCTGTAACCAAGGAGGGCCGAAGTGAATTAATACAAGTTCTCACACGCTACCGCGGATCGCGCTGCTCGTACGGTACAACGAAGTACCGTCTTCGCGTTGTCCGACGCATTCCTGCGCGTCTCATGCCCGTCGCGGACAACAGACAATTGCGACTGACTCCGACGTTGGCAGGACATGTGGAAGTAGAAACTATACAGCGGCGCTAATACCTGTGGATGCACGCGGTGTACCCACAGGAGCGCAAAACATTTTTTTTCCGCGATTCCAACCCGATAGCAGCGGCAGGGCTGACCGGGTTCTCGCAAATTGTCTTGTGAAGCATTTCTGTGGCAACGCGTTACAAACGGAATCGGGCCGGAATCTGCGCGATTCCGACCCGTCCCGCTAACCAGCTAGAACGTCAGAGCACGCCGCCGAGGCCGCGACCGACACCACCCAGCGCGCCACCGATTCCCCCGCCAAGCCCGCCGCCGGTGTCTCCCTCGGCGCCTGCGTCGGCACTCGCACCCGCGCTGTTGTCATTCGTGCCCGCATCGGCGCCGGCATCGGCGCCAAGCCCCGCGCCGACATGTCCAACCACATCCCCGACGGTCGACGCTGCGGCATCGACAGCCGCACTCACGCCGCCGCTCGCTGTGACGCCGGTTTCAGCGGCGTCGACCGTAGCGACACCGGTCGCACCCACGGCGCCGGCAATCGTACTCGTCGTATCGACCGTGTCCGATGCATCGGTATCGACCGCATCCACTTCGAGAGGCGTTCCGATCGCCGCGGCCGCACTGGTCTCGCTTTGAATCTCACCCGGCAACAGGGCCGCTTGCGTCGGGTCTGTTTCAGCGAGGTTTGCCGACGATGTCCCAACCGTGGACAGGCTGCTTTGCGCGTCGATCCCGGCGAGGCCGGCCGAATCGACCGACGTCCCCGTGAGCGTTGCACCCGACACCACGGCACCGACCGATGGCGAACGCGCAATCTTGGCATCGGCGGCAACCGATGCGTCGGTTGCGGCATGGGTCACGATATCGGCGGCAGCGGCAGAATTGATGATCGCCGCGAGGCCGAGTGCTGCCGCTGTCATCAGCGTTGTCTGCAGGAGCCGCGAACGCAAATTGGGCCGAGCGGCAGTGCGGCGTTCGGAAATTCGGGTGGATTGCATCGTCATATTCGTCTCTCCGATATCGTTTGCGGGGCCGATAAAGGAGAAATGACCGTGAAATTGGGCGAGATCGCGGCATTGCACAACACCGGCTGTGTCATCGATGTGACATAGCTCGATAAAACAGCTCCCATTCGTTTGAAATCCGGCGTCCGCTTGCACATTGAATCGGACGCCGGCCATCAATCGGTTTTAGCGATGAATGCGATCAGCCCTTCCAATGCGGCGGCAATGTCTTCTCGAAATAGGGGAGCGCTTCGATGCGTTTCATCCAGGCGCGCAATTTCGGCGGGATACGGTTATCAGCGATACCATTGCCGGGCTGCCGCTCCTCGATCCGCCGGAAAATGCGAAGATGCGGATAGAGCGTAAAATCGGCGAGCGACAAGGCACCGAGCAGATAGGGATCGCCGACCTGCGCCTCGAGCAGCACAAGCTCTCCGAGGATCTCCTTCTGCACGGTTTCGATCTCGCTCCGACTGCCCGGCTCGGCACGATAGATCGTCAGGTCGCTGAGCTTGCCCATGAAGCGGGCGACATAGGAATCGGCTTCCGCCACGATCCGCCGCGCATTCGCGCGCTGTTGCGCATCGCCCGGCAGGAGTGATTTCTGCGGGTAGCGCTCTTCGAGATATTCGGCGATTGCCGAGGATTCCCAGATAGCAAACCCGTTATCGACGATCGTGGGGACCTTGCCACGCGGGTTGAGCTTCAGAAATTCGGGGCTTCTCGTTTCGTTGCGATCGAAGGAGAGCAGCTTGAATTCGTAAGGGATTTCCTTGTACTCGAGTGTCAGCCAGACCTTCCAAGCGTAGGACGAGCCTGAGCCATAATAGAACGTCAGTGCCATCGACGACCTCCGGGAGTGTTCGCGGGGGAATCCGCGCCGGCCGGGATAGTAGCGCAAGGGCCGACCGCGGTCTGCTTCGTTTCGAATGTGACGGCTGACATTTTGTTGGGCGTCCTAAATAATCGCCGCTACGGGCGCAGTAACTCGGTCGCGCTGCGCCGAAATGTCAGGCGGCCGCGCTTGAATGCGCAGACCGGCCGGACGAGCTCCATCACGGCCTGGGCGCGATCCTTTGCATCGAGCACGACGATATCGGCCGGCGCGCCGACCTCGATGCCGTAGCGCTCGATACGCATCGCGCGAGCCGGTTGCACCGTCATCAGATCGAAGCAGTCCGCCATCTCCTCGCGCCGCCAGATCTGGCTGATATTCGCGTAGAGATTCATGATCCGGGTCGGCGAACCGTCGCCGAACGGGGTCATCGGATTGAGCACATTGTTGGTGGCGATCGAGCCGGTCACCCCTTCCTTGACCATGAGATGGACCGGCGTTACACCGCGCACGGCGTTGCACTCGGCGGTGCGGCCCATCAGATAGAGATCGGTGCTGCGCCATGCGCGTGAACCCGCGCCGAGAAGCTCTGCAGATAGGGAATGACGCGGTCTTCGCCGACATTGAGCTGGCGGAACACGTTGGGCGAATCCGGCGCCACGTTCGACGAGCCGCCGAACATGGTGAGCGCCAGTCCGCCACACGCCTTCTCCTCGTGATAGAGCTGGTAACGCTCGGCCGGCATGCCGTCTTCCTCGAGGCCGGCGGCATGGCTCGTGCTCATCACCCGGTTGCGCAGCAGCATATGCCGGATGCGCAAGGGCTGCAGCAGCGGATCGGTCCGCTCGCGCGCGAGCACGGCGTCGTCTGGCGACATGGTGGAAGCAGCCTCTCGGGTCATGCGCGACCCTCTCTTTCCCATCAGGAAACGACATCCGGCCATCCGTGGTTGACCGGCATTCGGAGGGCCAAACGGGCTGGCGGAGGGGGCGGGATTCGAACCCGCGAAGGGCTTTTGACCCTTACACGCATTCCAGGCGTGCGCCTTCGACCGCTCGGCCACCCCTCCT
>JBBDWW010000030.1:0-1409 GCA_040902645.1 Dongiaceae bacterium
CAGCTCCCGTTAGAATCGATAAGCCCCGGGAATACTGTTCTCCTGTCGAACCGCGCAGCTTCGCGGGAAGATATAGGCCGGACCCCGAGCCCGCGCCAGTTCGCACCTTGCTGCCGGCCGGAATCACGCGCCGTTCGCCCGCTCATCGATGCCGGCGACGCGATCGGCCAGCGCCTCGACCCGCTCGGCGAGGGCATCGATCGCCTGCGCCATCTCTGCTTCCAGCGCCGCATGGCGCGCCGTGTCGGCGTGGCGCGCCTCTTCCGTCCCGGCGCGTTCGGCGTCGGTCTCGCCGAGCCGGCGCTCCGCCTCGGCCTGCTGGTCGGCAAGTGTGATCGCCGCCATGACCGTCAGCCGCTGATCGCCGATCTCGCCGAAACGCTCGCGCAACTGCTCGATCGAGCGGTTGAGGCGCTCGGCGAGGCTGGCGAGATGATCCTCCTCGCCGTCGTCGCAGGCCATGCGGTAGGTTTTGCCGCTGATCGTTACGTTCACCTGCGCCATCGACCAGGACCGCCCGTCATCCGCCGTGCCGGGCGAGCACGCCGCGGATCGACTCCATGGCCGCCACAAGTCCCCGGGAAACCTCGGAATTTGCCGACTCCAGATGGGCGGAGCGGGCTTCGGCGGCATCGAGCGACTGGGCGAGGCGCGAACGGTCGGTGCCGAGGCGATGCAATTCGCCCTCAAGTCCCGATACCGACTGGGAATTTTCCATTCGCCTATCGACCGCGCTTTCCAGAAGTTCGAGCGCCGACGACAACCGCCGCAAAGCTTCCTCGATGGATAAAGAACCGGTCACAGGTGCGCCCAACAACTAGGAAATTTGACTTTAGGCACCTGCGCAAGACAGCGTCAATGGCTGTTGGCGGATGGCCATTTGCGACGGCCGAAATGCCCCGTTGCCACCGGTGGGAGCAGGACTGCGACCGCCGCGGGAGCGATGCGAGACATGACGGGCGAGCCCCGCGCAGCAACGTAGCCCGGATGGAGCGAAGCGTAATCCGGGGTTGCCTTCGCGGACGAAAACCCGGATTGCGCTGCGCTCCATCCGGGCTACGAGCTGCCCACCCCATACGTGCTGACCACGTTGCCCTTCGAGGTGCGCCAGGTGTCCCGGAGTTCCAGCCGCATGACCGGATCGCCCGGCTGGAACAGGTGGCGGCCCGCGCCGGCGACGACCGGGTGGGTGATCAGCGTCAGTTCGTCGAGGAGGCCGGCGAACAGGAGGTGGCGGACGATGGCGATGCCGCCCATGACGCCGATGCCGCGGCCTTCGCGGGCCTTGAGGTCGCGCATGAACGCGTCGAGATCGCCGTCGATCAGCGTCGCGTTCTGCCAGGCGAGCGGCCCAGCAAGCGTGCGCGAGGCGACCAACTTCGGCACGCCGTTGATGAAGCGCGCGAAAT
>JBBDWW010000031.1:0-9104 GCA_040902645.1 Dongiaceae bacterium
TCGAGGGCATCACCAAGAGCTATCAGCTGCGCCAGGGTGCGTTCAGCGGCAAGAGTCGCCGCGTGCTCGCGATCGAGGATATCAATTTCGACATCAAGCGCGGCGAATGTCTCGGCCTGGTCGGCGAAAGCGGCTGCGGCAAGACCACGCTCTCCAAGGTCATCATGCGGGCGCTGACGCCCGACAGCGGCAGGATCCTGTTCGACGACAATGGCCGCAAGGTCGATCTGGTGGCGCTCGAGGGCAACGAGCTCAAAAAATACCGCCAGAAGATCAGCTATATCTTCCAGGACCCATACGGCTCGCTCGATCCGCGCATGACGATCTACGACATCGTCTCGGAGCCGATGGTGATCCACGAGGTCGGTACGCGCGAGGAGCGCATGGCGACGGTCGCCGAATTGATGAAGCTCGTCGGCCTCGACATGCGGCATCTCAAACGCTACCCGCATAGTTTCTCGGGCGGCCAGCGCCAGCGCATCGGCATCGCGCGCGCGCTCGCGCTGCGGCCGGAATTCATGATCTGCGACGAGCCGGTATCGGCGCTCGACGTGTCGATCCAGGCGCAGGTGCTCAATCTGCTGAAGGATCTGCAGAACAAGCTGCATCTCACCGTTCTATTCATCTCGCATAATCTCGCGGTCGTCGATTACATGGCCGACCGAATCGCGGTGATGTGCGCCGGGCGGATCGTCGAGCTCGCGCCGAAGGAGCTTTTGTTTCGCAATCCGATGCATCCCTATACGAGGGCGCTGCTCGCCGCCGTGCCGGAGCCCGACATCCATCAGCCGCTCGATTTCGCGCGGCTCGCGGATAGTCGCGCGTCCGACCCAGCGGCATGGCCGGCGCCCTATACCATCGACGAGACGCATAAGGCCCATCTCGTCGATATCGGCGAGGGCCATTTCGTACGTATGAGCGATCAGGAGGGGCAAGTATGTCGCAAGGCATCGTGAGTTCACGGCGCGCAGAGCAGCGCCGCGCCGGCAGCCATTTCCACCGCGTGCTGGCAGCGCTGATCGCCGGCACGTTCGTCGGCATCGCCGGTGCCGGCATGGCGCTGGCCGATGGCGATTATGCGGAGCAGCCTTATTTCGAGGGCCGCGATCTGCCGCCGATCGCCGAGCGCGTGCCGGCGAACCCGTCGGTCGTCGAAGTGCCCGAGCCCGGCCAATATGGCGGCACGCTTTCGATGCTGTTCGGTTCTGCCAAGGACGTGCGCATGATCGTCGTGCTCGGCTATGCGCGGCTGGTCTGCTACACGCCCGAATTCGAGATCGTGCCCGACATTCTCGAAGGCTTCGAGGTCGAGGAAGACCGTATCTTCACCCTGCATCTGCGGCCCGGCCATCGCTGGTCGGACGGCGAGCCCTTCACCACCGAAGACTTCCGCTACTGGTGGGAGGATGTCGCCAACAACGAGGAGTTGGCGCCGACCGGCCCGCCGGTCAACATGCTGGTCAACGGCGAAGCGCCGCAGATCGAGATCGTCGACGAGACGACGATCCGTTACATCTGGTCGAAAGCCAATCCGGACTTCCTGCCGGCGCTTGCCGGCGCGAGCCCGCTCTATATCTTCAGGCCCGCGCATTACCTGAAGCAGCTTCATGCCGAATATGTCGAGGCCGAAGCGCTCGCCGCCATGGTGACGGAATCGGGCCAGCCCGACTGGGCCGCGATGCATAACCGCGAAGACAATATGTATCGCAACGACAATCCGAACCTGCCGACGCTGGAGCCCTGGGTGCTCAAGACCGAGCCGCCGTCGGAGCGCTTCGTGTTCGAGCGCAATCCCTATTATCACCGCGTCGATACCGCGGGGCATCAGCTTCCCTATATCGACGAGATCGTCGTGCAGGTGACCGACGGCAATCTCATCCCCGCCAAGGCCGGCACCGGCGAGGCGACGCTGCAATATCGCGGTCTCAGGTTCGACAATTACACCTTCCTGAAGGAGGGCGAGGAGCGCGGCGATTATCAGGTCCGGCTCTGGCAGAGCGGTACCGGCAACAAGCTCGCGCTCTATCCGAACCTGAACGTCACCGATCCGGTGATGCGCGAGCTGAACCGCGACGTCCGCTTCCGCCGCGCGCTGTCGCTCGGCATCAACCGCGCCCAGATCAACGACGTTATCTATTTCGGCCTCGGTTTGCCGGTCGCGAATTCACCTCTGCCGGAAAGCCCGCTCTATCACGAGTCCTACGCGACCGCCTGGGCCGCCTACGATCCCGACCAGGCGAACGCGCTGCTCGACGAGATCGGGCTGACCGAACGTAACTCCTCCGGCATAAGGTTGCTGCCGAACGGCAGACCGCTCGAAATCATCGTCGAGACCGCGGGTGAAAGCAGCGAAGAGGCCGACGTGCTCGAGCTGATCCGCAGCGACTTTGCACTGATCGGCATCAAGATGTTCACCCGGCCTTCGCAGCGCGAAGTGTTCCGCAATCGCATCTTTGCCGGCGAAACCGTGATGTCGGTCTGGCAGGGGCTCGAGAACGGCCTGCCGACCGCCGGCATGAGCCCGTGGGAAATCGCGCCGACCAGCCAGCAGCAGCTGCAATGGCCGCAATGGGGCCAGTTCATCGAGACCAAAGGCGAGGCCGGCGAAGCGGCCGACATGCCCGACGCCCAGGCGCTGCTCAACCTGCTCGACCAGTGGCGCAATGCCCCCGACGAACAGACGCGCGAGCAGATCTGGCACGAGATGCTGTCGATCTTTACCGACCAGGTCTATACGATCGGCACCGTCGCTGGCGTGCCGCAGCCGATCGTGGTCAGCAACCGCCTGCGCAACGTGCCGGAAACCGGAATCTATAACTGGGATCCGGGCGCACATCTCGGCATGTACAAGCCGGACACGTTCTGGCTGGATGAGGACGACTGATCGCCGGTCCGGTCGGTCGGCATAACGGGGCGAAGACGGGGGCGAAATCGGAAGATGCTGGGCTATGTAGGACGCCGCGTCTTCATCATGATTCTGACCCTGCTGGCGATCAGCTTCCTGGTGTTCGTCATCATCCAGGCGCCGCCGGGCGATTATCTGACGAGCTATATCGCCGAGCTGCAGAGCCAGGGCGAGAATATCGGGCAGGACAAGATCACCTTCCTGCGCGAACGCTATGGGCTCGACAAGCCGTTCCTCGAGCAATATGCGGTCTGGGTGCTCAATCTCGTCCAGGGCGATCTCGGCTATTCCTTCGAATACAACCTGCCGGTCAACGACGTGGTCGGCGATCGGCTCTGGCTCACGATCATCGTCTCGCTGGCGACCATCGTCTTCATCTGGGTGGTGGCGTTCCCGATCGGCATCTATTCGGCGACGCATCAATACTCGGCGACCGATTACGGCCTCACCTTTCTCGGCTTTCTCGGCCTCGCAACGCCGAATTTCCTGCTCGCGCTGGTGCTGCTCTATTTCGCCAATATCTGGTTCGGCACGTCGATCGGCGGGTTGATGGACCCGCAATACATCGACGCACCCTGGAGCTGGGGAAAGTTCACCTCGGTGCTCGAGCATCTCTGGGTTCCGGTCATCGTGATCGGCACCTCGGGCACCGCCGGCATGATCCGGCGCCTTCGCGCCAATCTGCTCGATGAGCTGCAGAAGCAATATGTCGTGACGGCGCGTGCCAAGGGCCTGCCGCCGCGCAAGGTTTTGCTGAAATATCCGCTGCGCGTATCGCTCAACCCGTTCGTCGCCGATATCGGCTCGCTGCTGCCGGAACTGATCTCGGGCGCCGTCATCGTCTCGGCCGTGTTGTCGCTGCCGACCACCGGGCCGATGCTGCTCGACGCCCTTCGTAGTCAGGATATGTATCTCGCCGGCTCGTTTCTGATGTTTTTGGCACTGCTGACGGTCATCGGGATTTTCATTTCCGATCTGCTGCTCGCGGTGCTCGACCCACGGATCCGCTTCGGCGCGGTGAGCGCGAAATGACCGACCGTCCATACGACCAGGCCGGCGCTGCTGCCGGCCGCGAACCGCCGGCGCCGATCGCGCACGAGGTCTCGACCGCGCCGTTCGATCCGAGCACGGTCGAACAGATGACCACCGCCCAGGAACGCTATTACATGGCGTCCCAGTGGAAAATGATGTGGTGGCGTTTCCGCAAGCATCGTATCGCCGTCGTGTCGGGCGTCCTGCTGCTCGCGATGTATCTGACGATCTTCATCTCGGAAATCATCGCGCCCTACGAGCTCGATACCCGCAACACGCAGTTCATCTACGCGCCACCGCAGGGCATCCATCTCTTTCATGAGGGCGAACTGGTCGGGCCGTTCGTCTACGGCTACACGTTCAAGCTCAACATGGAAAACCTGAAGCGCGAATACGCACCCGATCCGAACAAGATCGAGAAACTGCGCTTCTTCTGTTCCGGCGACGGATATCGCTTCTGGGGTCTGATCGAGGCGGATTTCCATCTCGTCTGCCCGGCCGAGAACGGCACGTTCTTTCTGTTCGGGACCGACCGGCTCGGCCGCGACATGTTCTCGCGCATCATCTATGGCGCGCGCATATCGCTCACCATCGGCCTGATCGGCGTCGCGGTTAGCTTCATCCTCGGCATTCTGATCGGGGGTGCGGCCGGCTATTACGGCGGCATCGTCGATAGCCTGAGCCAGCGGCTGATCGAAGTGATGCGCTCGCTGCCGCATGTGCCGCTCTGGCTCGCGCTTTCTGCGATCATGCCGGTCAACTGGTCGCCGATCCTGATCTTCTTCGGGATCACGATCATTCTCGGTCTGCTCGACTGGACCGGGCTCGCGCGCGCGGTGCGCTCGAAACTGCTTTCGCTGCGCGAGGAGGATTTCTGCGTCGCCGCCCAACTGATGGGCGCTTCGCCGCGGCGCATCATCCTGCGCCATCTGCTGCCGAGCTTTTCGAGCCATCTGATCGCCTCGGTGACGCTCTCGATCCCCTCGATGATTCTCGGCGAGACCGCGCTCTCGTTCCTCGGCCTCGGTTTGCGTCCGCCGATCACGAGCTGGGGCGTGCTGCTGAACGAAGCGCAGAACATCAACGTGGTCGCGCTTTACCCCTGGCTGATGCTGCCGGTGGTGCCGGTCATCCTCGTCGTACTCGCCTTCAATTTCCTCGGCGACGGGCTGCGCGACGCGGCCGATCCGTACAAATAGCGGGACGCAGGGCGGCGAACCGCTCTACGGCACCGGAACGCCGGATGCGGTTCCGTGTTACGATGGCGCCCGGATTGAACCGGTCTCTGGGGGAATGTCATGAAACCAATGCAAATGCTCGGCGTCGTCATGTTCGTGGTCGGCGTGGTGCTGCTGATCTTCGCGCTGCGCGCGTCGGATGCGCCGGCCGAGCAGGTCGTCGAGGCCGTCACCGGCAGCTACACCGACCGAACGATGTATTACCTGGTCGGCGGCATCGCAGCCGCGGTCGGCGGCGCGCTGCTGTTTTTGTTCGGCAAGAGCCGGAAATAGCCCTGCGGCGCCCGGTGCGGCCGCCGCTTCGTCGCCCGACCGGGCCGGCGCCGTAGCCGCGCCCGGCCCTATCCGTTCGATGGATTTCCAGTATGACCAAGCGCTTGTGCGTATCCGTTTGTATGGATTGTTGGCGCCCGGATTTGAGGACCAGAATACTCATGAGGGCAGCCCGGCCGGCCGGCGCAAGCCGGGCCGGAATGAAAACAGACGGCTGCCGGGGCACACAGGGGGACCGAAATGGCCAAATCGCCGAACAGCGCGGCCACCGGCAAGGGCAAACCCGACCATCCCGGTAACGGCCGGCCCGACATCAGGGGCGGCGACAAGGACGATACGCTGGTCGGCACGGCGGCGGCCGAGCTGATTCATGGCGGCGACGGCGACGACTGGATCGTCGCGCTCGAGGGCGACGACACGATCAAGGGCGGCGACGGCGACGACCGAATCGATGGCGGCGACGGTGCGGACGAGATGCAGGGTGGCGACGGCGACGACACGGTCATCGGCGGCGATGGCGCGGATGCGATTCGCGGCGACGACGGCGACGACTGGCTCAATGGCGGCGACGATGCCGATTCGATCCGCGGCGGCGACGGCGACGATACCGTCATCGGTGGCGATGGCGACGATGCGATCGATGGCGATGCGGGCGACGATCTGATCCAGGCCGGCCGCGGCAACGACACGATCGATGGCGGCGACGGCGCGGATACGATCTCCGGCAGTTTCGGCGACGACCTGATCGTCGGCGGCGACGGCGACGATTCGATCGACGGCAGTTTCAATGCCGATACGCTCTATGGCGGCGACGGCAACGACACGCTCGACGGCAGCCTGCACAGCGATTCGGTCCTGGACGGCGACGGCGAGGATAGCATCGTCGGCGGGCTTGCCGACGACACGCTGCGCGGCGAGGACGGCGACGACCTGATCGATGGCGGCGTCGGCAACGATCTCGCCTTTGGCGGCGAGGGCGACGATTCCATCTTCGGTTCGTTCGGCGACGACACGATCCACGGCGACGATGGCAACGACACGCTGACCGGCAGTTTCGGCGACGATACGATTTTCGGCGGCGACGGCAACGACAGCATCGTCGGCGGGGCCGGGCGCGACGTCCTGGTCGGCGGCAACGGCGACGACACGATCTATGCGCTCGACGGCGAGCGCGACACCATCATCGGCGGAAGCGGCAACGACCTCCTGATCCTCGATCCCGGCCTCGACATCGTCATTGAGGATCCGGACGAAACGCTGGTCGGCAGCCCTGGCGACGACACGCTCGACGGCGGCAGCGGCGACGATTCGATCGTCGGCGGAAATGGCGACGATCTTCTGATCGGCGGGTCCGGCAACGACACGATTCTTGGCGGCGCGGGCGACGATACGCTGGGCGGCAACGAGGGTGCCGATTCGATTCTCGGCGGCGACGGCGACGACCGGATCAACGATGGCGGCGGGCCCGGCCCCGATACGATCGAGGGTGGCAACGGCAACGACACGATCGACGGCGGCGACGGCGACGACGTCATGCTCGGCCGCAACGGCAACGATTCGATTCTCGGCGGCAACGGCGACGATCTGGCCGACGGCGACGGCGGCAACGATACGATCCATGGCGGCGCCGGCGACGACGGCATTCTCGGCGATCCGGGCAACGATCTGCTCACGGGCGATGCCGGCGACGACAATATCAATGGCGAGCTTGGCAGCGACGTGCTGCTCGGCGGCGGCGGCAACGACACGATCACCGGCAGCGTCGGCAACGACAGCATCGTCGGCGACGGGGGCGCGTTCGCCGGACCGGACGGCGTGCCGGGCGACGATTCGCTGCTCGGCGGCGCCGGCACCGATACGATCCATGGTGGCGACGGCGGCGACAGCATCCGCGGCGGCGACGATTCCGACCTGCTGCACGGCGACGATGGCGACGACGATATCGACGGCGGCGGTGGCAGCGACACGATCGACGGCGGCGATGGCGGCGACGTCATGCTCGGTCGCAATGGCGACGATTCGATCCTTGGCGGCAATGGCGACGATGTGATCGATGGCGATCAGGGCAACGATACGATCCATGGCGGCGCCGGCGACGACGATATTCTCGGCGATCCCGGCACCGATCTGCTCACGGGCGATGCCGGCGACGACAATATCAACGGCGAGCTTGGCAGCGACGTGCTGCTCGGCGGCGGCGGCAACGACACGATCACCGGCAGCGTCGGCAACGACAGCATCGTCGGCGACGGGGGCGCGTTCGCCGGACCGGACGGCGTGCCGGGCGACGATTCGCTGCTCGGCGGCGCCGGCACCGATACGATCCATGGTGGCGACGGCGGCGACAGCATCCGCGGCGGCGACGATTCCGACCTGCTGCACGGCGACGATGGCGACGACGATATCGACGGCGGCGGTGGCAGCGACACGATCGACGGCGGCGATGGCGGCGACGTCATGCTCGGTCGCAATGGCGACGATTCGATCCTTGGCGGCAATGGCGACGATGTGATCGATGGCGATCAGGGCAACGATACGATCCATGGCGGCGCCGGCGACGACGATATTCTCGGCGATCCCGGCACCGATCTGCTCACGGGCGATGCCGGCGACGACAATATCAACGGCGAGCTTGGCAGCGACGTGCTGCTCGGCGGCGGTGGCAACGACACGATCACCGGCAGCGTCGGCAACGACAGCATCGTCGGCGACGGGTCCGCGTTCGCCGGGCCGGATGGCGTGCCGGGCGCCGATTCGCTGCTCGGCGGCGCCGGCGCCGACACGATCGATGGCGGCGCCGGGAGCGATTCGATCGACGGCGGCGACGATGCCGACCGGATGAGCGGCGCCGGCGGCGACGACTGGATTACGTTCTCGTTCGACGGCGACGACACGCTCGACGGCGGCAGCGGGATCGACCGGCTCCTGCTCGACGATGCAATCCTGAATTTCGACGTCGTCGCCGACGGTCAGATCACGGCGGTCGAGATCGTCGATCTCGATGCGGCGGGCACCGGCCGGTCGATCAAGCTCGACGCCCAGGACGTGGCCGATTTCGAGGCGACGACCGGTGAGACCTTTGCCGGCAACGGGATCGGCCTTTTCGTGCGCGGCGACGCAGCCGACACGGTCTCGCTCGATGCCGATCTCGGCCCGGCCTGGACGCTGCAGGGTTCGCAGGCCTATGCGGGAGCGTTTGGCGGCGTCACCTACGACGTCTATTCGAACGGCAGCGAGTGGGTCGCCGTCGAACAGGGTATCGTTGTCACCGGCTGATGGCGCGGGCGCTCAGGGATAGGGGCCGGCCGTCGCGTCGTTGCCGCCATCGACCGAGAGCGCGGTGCCGGTGACATAGCTCGCCTCGTCGGAGGCGAGGAACCGCACGCAGCACGCGACCTCGGCTGGCGCTGCGAGCCGGCGCATCGGAATGCCGGCGGCCAGCGCCCGGAGATGCTCCTTCAGATCGCCGGTCTTGGTCCGGAGGATGTCGTCGACCATGCTGGTGTGGATTTCGCCGGGGCAGACCGCGTTGATGCGGATCTTGTCCTGCGCATGATCGAGCGCCATGCAGCGCGTGATCTGCAGCACCGTACCCTTGGACGCGCAATAGGCGACATGGTTCGGCTCGCCGTTCAGACCCCATTCCGAGGAGATGT
>JBBDWW010000032.1:0-9097 GCA_040902645.1 Dongiaceae bacterium
ACTGCCGGCATAAGTGACGAGCGCCACGCTGTCTTCCGGACGAAGTTCGTTGACCAGGAGGCGCAACGCCGATTTGACCAGCGGCAGCTTGTCCTGCGGCTCCATCGAGCCGGACACGTCGACCAGGAACACCAGATTCGCGGCCGGGCGTTCCTCCGCCGCCGGTTCGAAGCCCTTCAATCCCACCTGCAGCAGATAAGTGTCTTCGTTCCACGGCGTGCGCGCAACGGCGGTGTTGATGCTGAACGGATGATCGGCATCGGGTGCGGCCGCGTAGCCATAGTCAAAATAATTGATGAGTTCTTCGATGCGCACCGCGTCTTCCGGCGGCAGATAGCCAGCGTTCAGCATTCGGCGGATATTGGCATAGGCGCCGGTATCCACATCGACCGAGAAGGTCGAGACCGGTGCTTCGGCGACGGCGAATACGCCGGCCTCGTCGAGTTCGGCATAGCGCTCGCCGGCATTGACCGGTGTCGGCGCATAGCCGATCTGGTTCGACGGGCTTTCGGCGACAATCATCGCACCGCTGGCGAGGCCTTCGTCGCGCGATAGTTCGGGTTCGGTTGCCGGCGCCGGATAAGGCTGGATCACCACCGTGCCGTCATCGAGGGTGGTGGTCTGTGCCGTCTCCTTGCCGCGCTCGGACGGGTCGCTCGTACCGGAGGTGTCGCGTTCCTCCTGCTGGCTGCAGGCGGCCATGCCGGCGATCAGCGCGATGCAGGCGGCACCGGCCATCAGTCGAATGCGTCGGGTCATAAGATGTCTCCCCTGTTGGCGCTGTGCGGATGCACTCGCGCGTCCCCTGAAGGAGCGCGACCATCGTCAGGAAATGAGACCGCAACGCGATCCGATCCGGGCCGTAATGTGGCCGAGGCGGGATCATTTCGCGACGTGGGGCCTCTGAGTCACGCCGAATCTCGTCCGGGCTGCAACAGATCTGAGCGATAAGTGGGAATTTGTGCGGGCCTATGCTCCGGGCAGCGGGCGGCATGGCCAAGATAGGCGCGTTTAAGATCGGGCCTAAGCGGGTGGGGTCACAATGGCAATCTTGACTGGCGTGGGTGCCTCGCCCGTCAACCATTGGCGAACGTCTGGGACGAAGTCGGCCGATGAAATTGGATGTATGTCGTCGCCGTCCATGGCGCGATCGCGCAATATCAAATGTTGACTAAAAAATTGTCTCATTTCTACGCTGGGGGTCGGTTTAGAATTCGCATGGAGTTGCGCGAAGAACTCCTGGGCCATCCGATTACCCACGACGATGCCAATCGACAGTCGGCTCCATTTTCTGTCCAGTGGCCCTCGCGTTCCCGCGTTGGTCCGGCAATGGTCGAGAAGCTCTGTCACCACGATACCTTGCGTCGTGAAGATTTCGGAAAATTCCCTAGAGGTAGCGAGTTTTGGCAAGTTCAAGCATTTTATGACGAAAACAGCGCCCGCACCGTAAGCGATGTCGTCAGACGGGCGCTCGACATAGAAGCCCAGTTGATGCGCGAATTGAATAAGCATTGCCACGCTGCCCATCGGGTCCCCTCGGCAATAGGACGGATGTTCGTCGACCGACCGCTCGGCAGCACGCATCGCCGCCGCCCGATCGATGCCGGCTGCGGTCTGCGCATTCACAATCTGATCGACGGCTTCGCGGCGTGTCTGAATAAATCCAGACATAAAGCAGACCGAAATATATTCACATGCGTTGTCTAAGAGGGAATGGAATCCCGGGGGAAAGTCTTCTGCGGGTTTCTTTCTGCCCTTAAATCGGTCCAGCCATCTCATCTTCAGAATATACCCGTAATTCAGAATATACCCGTAAAAAGAGTATTACTAAGAGAAGTTCATTCTTATCTTGGTGAGGCAAGTTTCAAAACAACAATGTGTGAACGAGCTCCCCACCCCGCTGCGAGGGACGCATCGGCGGATGGGTGGGTGAGATATGGAATTGGTCGGAGTGAGAGGATTCGAACCTCCGGCCCCTGCGTCCCGAACACAGTGCTCTACCAGGCTGAGCTACACTCCGACAGGGCCGGCTGTATAGCGCCTCGGGCCAAACCCCGCAAGCCGGGCCGGGCGCCGGACTAAAGCCGTGGCAGACGGCGCTTTTTGGCGCCCCTCAATGAACCCGGTGGATGCAGAAATCGACCAGTTCGAGGAGGGCGCGTTTGATTGGCCCGTCCGGAAAAATCCCGAGCGCGTCGCGGGCGACCGCGCCGTAATGCTCCGCCCGGCCGATACTGTCTTTGAGCGCACCATGACGCTCGAGCAGTTCGAGCGCGCGCGGCAAATCCGCATCAGTCTGTTCCTGCCGCTCGAGGCAGCGCACCCAGAACTCACGTTCGGCATCGTCGCCGCGGCGATAAGCGAGAATGACCGGCAGCGTAATCTTGCCGTCGCGGAAATCGTCGCCGATCGTCTTGCCGAGCTTCGCCTGCTGCGCAGCATAGTCGAGAACGTCGTCAATGAGCTGGAACGCGATGCCGAGATTTTCGCCGTAACTTTCCAGCGCCTCTTCATCGACATGCGGCCGATCGGCGACGACCGCGCCGACGCGACAGGCGGCGGAGAACAGGGCGGCCGTCTTGCCCTGGATTACATCGAGATAGGCCTGCTCGCTGGTCGCCGTGTCGTTGCTGGTGACGAGTTGCAGCACTTCGCCTTCGGCGATGACCGCCGATGCGGTCGAGAGAATGTCGAGCACCTTGAGCGAGCCGTCCGCGACCATGAGCTGGAAGGCGCGGCTGAACAGGAAGTCGCCGACCAGCACGCTCGCCTGATTGCCCCAGACGGCATTCGCCGTGGCACGGCCGCGGCGCAGCGCGCTCTCGTCGACCACGTCGTCATGCAGGAGGGTGGCGGTGTGAATGAATTCGACGACGGCCGCGAGCGCGCAATGACGCTCGCCCTCATAGCCGCAGAGCTTGGCCGCGGCGAGGGTCAGCATCGGGCGCAGCCGCTTGCCGCCGGCCGCCACGATATGGCCGGCGAGTTGCGGGATCAGCTCCACCGAGCTCTGCATGTGCCGCAGGATGAGGGCGTTGACCCGATCCATATCGGTCGCCACCAGCGCCGCGAGAGCGTCGAGCGAAGGAGCAGGGCGCTTGCCGCGGTCGCGATCGAGCTTGACGATAGTGGCCAAAAACCGTCCTCCAACAGGAAATCCGGGCCCAGCTTGATGCTCTGCCGGGCTGCGTTTGAGTGTAGATTGACCCCCAAGGCGGTCAAGGAAAACAGGATCGCAGTCCTGCGCGCCACCGATGGCGTCGGCGCGAGGCGCGGCCCGGCGCCTTTGGGGGCCTATGCGGGGGAAAGCATGAAGGAACTGCTGCGCAGCACCGATCTGGTCCGGTTGAGTTGGCTCGGCGCGCTGCTGCGCGATGCGGGTATCGAAAGTTTCGTTTTCGACGGCCATATGTCGGTCGTCGAGGGCACGCTCGGCATTCTGCCACGACGCCTCATGGTCGCCGATGACGATGTGGATCGCGCCCGCTCGATTCTGATCGAAGGCGGCGAGGAACTGCCCGATGAATGATCGCGATGGCGAGGTCACGGATGACACGCTGCTCGACGGGCGGGTGCGCCTGACACAGCCCGCGACCGGCTATCGCGTGGCGATCGATCCGGTGTTTCTCGCCGCCGCCGTGCCGGCAGCGCCGGGCGATCTGGTGTTCGATCTCGGTTGCGGTGTCGGTGCGGCCTCGCTCTGTCTAGCATCGCGCGAACCGAATTGCCGCATTGTCGGCATCGAGCGCGATCGTCACCTCGTGCGCCTTGCCTCGACCAATATCGAAGCCAACCGCATGAACGGTCGCGTCGAGGCGATGGTCGGCGATCTGCTGCGGCTGCCGCCGCGGCTGGCGCCAGGCAGCTTCGCCCATGTGATGGCCAACCCGCCGTTTCTCGAAGGCGATGCGGGCACCTTGTCACCGCGGGCGGCCAAGGCCGACGCGAACCATGAAAGCGATGCGAAACTCGGCGACTGGATCCGTTGCGCGCTGGTGATGGTGCGGCCGAAGGGCAGCATCACCTTCATCTACCGGGCCGACCGGATCGACCGGCTTATGGCCGAATTCGCCGGCAAGATCGGCGAACTGGTCGTCTATCCGCTCTGGCCCGGCGGCGACAAGCCGGCGAACCGGATATTGGTGCGCGGCCGCAAGAGCGTCGCGACGCCGGCACGGCTGATGCCGGGGATGGTGCTGCACGGTCCGGACGGCGGTTACACCGCCGCAGCCGAGGCGGTGCTGCGCAACGGGGCCGGTATCCTGCTCTAAAACCCGCGCCGCTTGACCGCGATTCAGCGCGGCCCCTAAATGCCGGGACATGTTCGCCATTCCCAGCCTCACCAAGATTTTGGTGCTCGCCGCCGTCGTGTTTGCGATCTGGTACGGATTCCGCTTGGTCGGCCGGCTCGATCGCGAGCGCAAGCAAAAGGCCCGCGTCGCGCGTGAGAATACGCCGCGCAAGGCGTCGCGCCGCGAGGCGGCGGCGGCGCGTGCCGCCTCGAAGGTCGAGGATCTGGTCGAGTGCCGGAGCTGCGGCTCGTTCGTGCCGGCGAAACAGACCCTCTGCAGCCAGTGCGGGGCCGGCATCTGACGCTGGCCGGCGACGGCCGCGCAGGCAGAAACCGCAAGGGTTCCCGTTGCTTGACCGACTCCGGGGGCACCGCTAGTTTGCACCGCAACATAAGCCCTTTTCCCAGAATCGCGGGCCATTGCATCCGATGTCGCCGGCGCCGGAACCCGATCCCGAGACCTGCTTCCAGCGCCTGATCCTGAAGCTCCAGGACTATTGGGCGGGCGAGGGCTGCGTGATCCTCCAGCCCTACGACATGGAGGTGGGCGCGGGCACGTTCCACTGGGCGACCACCCTGCGCGCGCTCGGCAGCGATCCCTGGAAGGCAGCCTATGTGCAGCCCTCGCGGAGGCCAACGGATGGACGCTATGGCGAGAATCCGAACCGGCTGCAGCATTACTACCAGTTCCAGGTGATCCTGAAGCCGTCGCCGGCCGATAGTCAGGATCTCTATCTGGGCTCGCTCAAGGCGCTCGGCATTGACCTGCTGGCGCATGACGTGCGCTTCGTCGAGGACGACTGGGAGAGCCCGACCTTGGGCGCCTGGGGTCTCGGCTGGGAGGTCTGGCTCGATGGCATGGAAGTGAGCCAGTTCACCTATTTCCAGCAGGTCGGCGGTATCGAATGCGACCCCGTGTCGACCGAGCTGACCTATGGGCTCGAGCGCCTCGCGATGTATGTGCAGGGCGTCGAGAATGTGTACGACCTCGACTGGAACGGTCAGCCGGAAAACGCGGGCGGGGTGCGCTACCGCGATGTCTATCTGCAGGCCGAGCGCGAATTCTCCGCGTACGATTTCGAGGCCGCCGATACATCATTGCTCGCGCGCCATTTTGCCGATGCCGAAAAGGAATGCGCGTCGCTGCTCGATCGCGACGCGAAAAACGACGGCCGGAACATCGGCGCGCTGGTGCTGCCGGCCTACGATCAGTGTCTCAAGGCCTCGCATCTGTTCAATCTGCTGGATGCGCGCGGCGTCATCTCGGTGACCGAGCGGCAGGCCTATATCGGCCGCGTGCGCGCACTCGCGAAGCGCTGCTGCGAGGCGTGGATCGCGATGCGCACGAGGGCGGCGTAGGTCCATGCCCGAACTCCTGCTCGAACTGTTCTCCGAAGAGATTCCAGCCCGCATGCAGGCGCGCGCGGCGGAAGATCTAAAGCGGCTCGTCTGCGACAGACTGAAAGAGCAGGGACTCGAATTCTCGCGCGCCGATGCGTTCGCGACGCCGCGCCGGCTTGCGCTGGTCGTTGACGGGTTGCCGGCGAAGCAACCCGACCAGACGATCGAGAAGAAAGGTCCGCGCGTCGGCGCGCCGGAGAAGGCGATCGAGGGTTTCCTCAAGAGCGCCGGTCTGACCTCGCTCGATCAATGCGAGAAGCGTGACGACGGCAAAAGCGAGGTGTGGTTTGCGGTGGATCGTGCTGCCGGTTTGCCAACAAACCGTGCACTAGCATCAATATTGTCAGACGTCATAGAACGGCTTCCATGGCCCAAATCGATGAGATGGGCGTATGGCAATGCGACGTGGGTTCGCCCTCTGCGATCCATACTGGCAATTCTAGATGGCCAAGAAATAATTTTCGAGTTTGAGCTGGTGCGAACCGTTGAAGCCATCAGCGCCGGTCGGCCTGAAGATCACATAACCACTGGCACCGCCACGCGCGGTCATAGGTTTCTCGCGCCGGGTTTGATTAGTGTCACATCGTTCGAGGATTACCGGACCAAACTGCTGGGTGCGAAGGTCATTCTCGATCCGGCCGAGCGCCGCGCTTCGATCCTCGATCAGGCGCATCGGCTTACCAAAGAGGCGGGGCTGACGCTGGTCGAAGATGCCGCGCTGGCCGACGAGGTGACAGGCCTCGTCGAGTGGCCAAAGGTCTACCCAGGCAAAATCGAAGAGCGCTTCATGGCGCTGCCGCCGGAAGTGCTCACGACAACGATGCGCACCAACCAGAAATATTTCGCACTCAATACCAAGGACGGCAAACTCGCGCCGCATTTCCTCGTCGTCTCGAACATGGAAACAGCGGACGGCGGCAAGGCGATCGTCGCCGGCAACGAGCGCGTGCTGCGCGCGCGGCTGTCGGATGCCGAGTTCTTCTGGAACCAGGATCGCAAGACCCGCCTCGAGGACCGCGTGCCCGCGCTGGAACAGATCGTATTCCACGCGAAGCTCGGTACGGTCGCCGACAAGATGCGGCGTGTACAAGCGCTGGCCGCCGGGATTGCACAGTTCGTGCCCGGGGCGGATCCGACGAAGGCCCAGCGGGCGGCGAAACTGGCCAAGGCCGATCTCACGACCGGCATGGTGAAGGAATTTCCCGAATTGCAGGGCACGATGGGCCGTTACTACGCTCTCAACGACGGCGAGGATGCGTCGGTCGCCGACGCAATCGCCGAGCACTACGGGCCGCAAGGCCCGAATGACATCTGCCCGACCGCGCCAATCAGCGTTGTAGTCGCATTGGTTGATAAAATCGATACGATTGTTGGATTGTTCACGATTGGTGAAAAGCCCACTGGATCGAAAGATCCATTTGCATTGCGGCGAAGTGCGCTTGGTGCAATTAGACTGATCGTTGAGAATAGACTGAGAGTAAAGTTAGTCGGACTTATTCTATCAGTTTACCTAAATACTTTGAGTCGATACCTACATAATAAGAAGCTTGTTGGCGTGCACAAAGAGACTGGTGCAAACGTCATCTACACTCGAGAAGAATTTGAAGAGAGAATCAAGAAAGACGGTCCTGCGGCCGCGTTCGGTGATCTGGAGGAGTTCGCAACATCTCATACACCACATGCATTAGATGTGGCGATGGACTACCTTCCCGATGGGCACGGAAGCATTGTAATGACAGATGCCGCCTTTAAAGGTGATGCTGCTGCCCTGCCAGATACTGCGAGTATCGTTAAGTTGGTGCTCGAGTTCTTTGCCGATCGCCTGAAGGTCGCATTGCGCGAGAAGGGCGTCCGGCACGATCTGATATCGGCCGTCTTCGCGCTGGGCGACGAGGATGATCTGGTACGCCTCCTTGCGCGCGTCGAAGCGCTGCAGAAATTTCTCGAGAGCGAGGACGGCGCCAATCTGCTGGTCGCCTATCGCCGCGCGGCCAATATCGTGCGGATCGAGGAGAAGAAGGACAAAGCAAGCTTCGATGCAGCCGTCGAACCGGCGAAGCTGATCGAGGCCGAGGAGAAGGCGCTGCATGTCGCGCTCGGTGCCGTGGAAGGCAAGGTGGCGGCCGCGATCAAGAGCGAGGGTTTCGGCGCGGCGATGACCGCCATGGCGAATTTGCGCCGGCCGGTCGACGCCTTCTTCGACAAGGTGACGGTAAACGCCGACGATGCCGGCCTTCGCGAAAACCGGCTGCGGCTGCTCGCCCAGATCCGTGCGACCCTGGACCGGGTCGCCGATTTCTCCAGGATCGAGGGGTAACGCTCGTGGGGCGGAACTGCTCTCGATACTCGGGCGTTATTGCCATGACTGATCCGGTGCGCCGGCGGCAAGGAGTGGCGGCATGACGCAGTGGGTGTACGCGTTCGGCGGCGGCAACGCGGACGGCAGTGCGAAGCTGCGCGATCTGCTGGGCGGCAAGGGCGCCAATTTGGCGGAGATGAGTGCGCTCGGGCTGCCGGTGCCGCCGGGTTTCACCATCAACACCGACGTTTGCACCTGGTATTACAAGAACAATCAGGGCTATCCGGACGGCCTCACATCGCAGGCGGCGGCGGCGCTTTCCGGCATCGAAAATCTGGTCGGCCGCAAGTTCGGTGACAAGACAAACCCGCTGCTCGTCTCGGTACGCTCGGGCGCGCGCGTGTCGATGCCCGGCATGATGGACACCGTCCTCAATCTCGGCCTCAACGATGAAACCGTCGAAGGTCTCGCGGCGCAATCCGATGCGCGCTTCGCCTATGATTCCTATCGCCGCTTCATCCAGATGTATGGCGACGTCGTGCTCGGCGTCGAGCATCATCATTTCGAGGATCTGCTCGAGCTGCACAAGGAAGAGCGCGGCGTCACGCTCGACACCGAACTGACAGCAGAGGATCTGCGACAACTGGTCGGTGCCTATAAGGATATCGTCCAGCAGGAACTGGGCGAGCCGTTTCCGCAGGACCCGGGTAAACAGCTCTGGGGTGCGATCGGCGCGGTATTCGGTTCCTGGCAGACCCAGCGCGCGGTCACCTATCGGCGTTTGCACGATATTCCGGAGGAATGGGGCACCGCCGTCAACGTGCAGGCGATGGTGTTCGGCAATATGGGCGAGGATTGCGCAACCGGCGTTGCCTTCACGCGCAACCCGTCGACCGGCGCGAACGAATTCTATGGCGAGTTCCTCGTCAACGCACAGGGCGAGGATGTTGTCGCCGGCATCCGCACGCCGCAGCATCTGACGCTCGCCGGCAAGGCTGCGAACGGCTCCGACATGCCGGCGATGGAAGAGGTGATGCCGGATGTGTTCGGCCAGCTTCTCGCGGTGCGCGATCGGCTCGAACGCCATTATCGCGACATGCAGGATA
>JBBDWW010000033.1:0-1381 GCA_040902645.1 Dongiaceae bacterium
CGACCCGGCCATGCAGGCGCTGGTCGCGCGCCTCGATCTGGTGGCCAAGCGCGACAATGCGGCGCTGCGACGCCTGTGTGCCGTCGACGAGGAAGACCTGGCGGACATGCTTGTCGAGTTGCGTTCGCTTAACCCGAAGCCCGGCAACGCCTACGGCTCGACCATCGTTCAGCCGGTCATCCCGGACGTGATCGTGCGCGCGGGGCCAGACGGCGGCTGGCTCGTCGAACTCAATTCCGGGACACTGCCCAAGGTGCTGGTCAATCAGACCTACTATGCGACCGTCTCCAGGCATCGGATGAATGATAGCGACAAGGCCTATTTCGCCGACTGCCTGCAGACCGCCAACTGGCTGGTGAAGAGCCTCGACCAGCGCGCCCGCACGATCCTCAAGGTCGCCAGCGAAATCGTCCGCCAGCAGGATGCCTTTCTGGCCGAAGGCGTGCAGCATCTGCGGCCGCTCAATCTGAAAACGATCGCGGAAGCGATCGGCATGCACGAATCGACCGTCTCGCGGGTCACCTCGAACAAGTACATGGCGACGCCGCGCGGCATCTTCGAGATGAAGTATTTCTTCACCGCAGCGATCGCATCGGCCGAAGGTGGCGAGGCGCACTCGGCCGAAGCGGTGCGCTTCCGCATTCGCAAATTGATCGACGACGAGGCCCGGGACGCTATTTTGTCGGACGATACGATCGTCCGAATCCTGCGCGATTCGGGCGTCGAGATCGCCCGGCGCACGGTTGCCAAGTACCGCGAGGCAATGCGCATTCCCTCGTCCGTGCAGCGGCGGCGGGAGAAACAGGCAGCCTCCTGAAGCGCACAGGATTGGGGCATCCCGACTCGGTTGACTTGGCCGGTTGCCCTCCCTAGAAGGTGCGCCCAGCAGCGACCGGGCGGCGGATGTCACCCTTGAAACTCCGCGACGCGCGGGCCAGGTCCGATACGTGCCATTCCGTGGCCGGCGACCCTGGGCAGGCCGGCCAAGCAGGGCAAGAAGCAGTCAGAAGGTTGTAGAGCCCGATGGGCCTGCGCATCTCAGGCAAGAGCGTCGATATCGGCGAGGCTTTCCGCGGGCACGTGGAAGCGAAGATCGGCGACGCGCTCGAGAAATACTTCGACGGCGGTTTCACCGGCCATGTCACCGTCGAGCGCGAAGGCTCCGGATTCAAGACCGATTGCGCCATCCATCTCGACACCGGCGTCGTGTTGAAGGCGGAAGGCCGCGCCCAGGAGGTCTATCAGAGCTTCGACATCGCCGCCGAGCGGATCGACAAGCGCCTCCGCCGCTACAAGCGCCGTCTCAAGGACCACCATCACAAGCGGCGCGGCGACGCCTTGCCGGCGACCGAGTACGTGCTTGCCGCTCCCGACGAGGACA
>JBBDWW010000034.1:0-1378 GCA_040902645.1 Dongiaceae bacterium
AGACCACGGCGGGATTGGTGTTCTGGATCAGCATCGCCGTAACCGGCGGCCCGTCGCCCAGATCCTGCTTGTCGCCGGTCAGGACCGGGCCGATGCGGGATTGATCCATGATCCGGATCGAGGGATCGATCAGCGCGTGGCCTTCGATCACGCTGCGACTCAAATGATAGATCGCGGTATTGGCATAAAGCGCGCCGCCGCCTTTGACCTGCCAGGCACCGGTCACCGCCGGCAGACAGGCGACGGCATGCATCTGGGCTGCCCCATTGCGCGAACGGCTGAAGCCGTAGCCGATGCGGATGAATGTGCGCTTGGTCGAACCGTAGAGCCGCGCGAACTCGCGGATCTGCTGCGCCGGCACGCCCGAGATCGCCTCGGCCCATTCCGGGGTGCGGACGCTGACATGCTGGCGCAGATCGGCCGGCGCGTCGGTATATTTCGCCATGTATTCGAGGTCGGCCATGCCTTCGGCGAACAGCACGTTCATCATCGCACAGGCGACCGCAGCGTCGGTGCCGGGCTTCGGCATGATGTGAATGTCGGCCGCTTCCGCGGTGCCGGAGCGATAGGGGTCGACGACGACCAGTTTCGTGCCGCGCGCCTTCCGCGCCCGGCTGATATGGGTCATCACATTGACCTGGGTCGCGACGGGATTGCCGCCCCACACGACGATCAGATCGGATTCGACCATCTCGCGCGGATCGACGCCGCGCCGCGAGCCGGTCGCCGCGATCCATCCGGAATCGGCAAGCGTGGTGCAGATCGTCTGCTTGTAACGGGAATAGCGCTTGGCATGGCGCAGCCGCTCGATGCCGTCGCGCTGCACATAGCCCATCGTACCGGCATAAAAATACGGCCAGACCGTTTCCGACCCGAGTTGGGATTCGGCTTTGATAAACGCCTCGGCCACGGCATCCAGCGCCTGTTCCCAGGCTATCTCGCGATAAGCGGACCGTCCCTCGCCCTTGGCGCCGATGCGCTGCAACGGCATCCCAAGCCGATCGGGGTGATGCTGGCGCTCGGCATAGCGCGCGACCTTCGCGCAGATGACCCCGGCCGTGTAGCTGTTGTCCGACGCGCCGCGCACCCGCCCGATGCGATCGGGCGCAAGACGTTCGACCTCCAGCGCGCAGGTGCTGGGGCAATCATGCGGGCATACCGAATGGGCGATATCGAGCGGCATGGATTCGCGGGGGCTGTTGTTGTCAGCGGACTGTACCGCGCCGCCGCCTTGGCCTCAACGCAGGCCTGACCTGTCCAAATCGGGCTGGCGCGCTCGCAGGGAACCAGCTAGGCAAGGCTGGCTGGCACAAAAAGCGGCGGACTGCGCGTATGGGGGCGATGGAGGTCAAAGACGGGCTCAGATTCGCGCCGGGCC